>NZ_VWPI01000048.1 GCF_015155755.1 Komagataeibacter sp. FXV3
TGGGCGGGCTGGGGGCATCGGCGCTGGCGATCGGTGGACTGGCGACCGGTACGTTCTTTACACTCAACGCCATCCTTGCCGCCGTGATCGAAGCCGGCGGCATTCTGCTGGCACAGGCCCGCGGGCGACAGGATCATGCCAGTCTGGGCACCATCATGACCTCCATGCTGGCCGTGGCGCTGGCGCTGTGCGTGCCCGAACTATTCTGCCTGTGGCATGTGGACCGTCTGCTGGCGTGGATGCACGAACCCGAAAGCCTACGCGCGCCCGTCATCCATTTCGTGCATATGCTGATGTGGGCCGTGCCGCCCGCGCTGCTGGGGCAGGGGATCCTGACCACGGCGCTGCCGGTCATGGGGGCGCAGGGGATCCTGATGCGGGTCATGCCCTGCATCACGGTGGTCAACGGGGTACTGAACGCAACGCTCATCCATGGGTGGTTCGGCCTGCCCGCGCTGGGCCTGTATGGATCAGCCACCGCCACGGTCATGACATTATGGTGCATGCCGTTCATCATGCTGGCCTTTGTGGTGCGCAGGCCCGAACTGCGCGTGGCGCTGCGCCCGCGCGGGCATGAATGGGGCCATACCCTTGCGCTGCTGCGCACCGGGCTGCCCATGATGGCGGCCGCCATGGCGGAGGTCACGCTGTTCCAGGCCAACAGTCTTGAGGCCGCACGGATGGGCAACAGCGCGCTGGCGGCGTTCCAGATCATGCTGGGCATGGGGGTGCAGTGCTTTGTGGTCTACATGGCGTTGGGACAGGCCTGCAATATCCGCGTGGGATACTGGACCGGGCGGGCCGACCCTGTGATGGTACGGCGCACGGCATGGGCGGGCATGGTGCTGGGTATGGCCGTCGCATGTATCATGGCATTGGTACTGGCGCTGGGGCGGCATGCCATCATCAGCCTGTACCTGGATGTTACCCTGCCGGAAAATGCCCATGCAGTCAGTCTGGCACTGGGCCTGCTGCTGGTCGGTGCGGCGTTCCAGATCCCCGATGCGGCGCAGGTGATTGTCACCGGCATCCTGCGCGGGCAGGGCGATACCGCGATCCCCATGATTCTGGCGGTTATCGGTTACTGGGGCATCGGGTTTCCCGGTGGGGTCTACCTTGCCTTCCACCATGGCATGGGACCGTCGGGACTGTGGTGCGGCAACGGGATCGGACTGGTATCGGTGTTTGTGCTGCTGGCGGCGCGCATCGTGTGGCGCATGCGTCCGCAAACATTGTGCAGATCATAAAGAAGTTTTTGGAGAAGCTTGTTTTAAAAAGCTTCAGAAAATACTGCCTTTTTGGGGGAAGGGGACACCCAAAATGTTTATTATTTTATAAACTATTTATTTTAAAATAATTTCTACAGCCGCTTGTGCATTTCATCACGGATGGCATTGCACTTCTTGGTAAACACGCCCGCCTGTGACGCCGTCATGAAGTTGATGAGGAACGCACCCAGCAGCGAGCAGAAGGACAGGATGATCAACACCCGCCCCATCAGCGATATGATCCCGCCGTAATGCTCGGCTGAATACCACAGCAGCCCGAGACTGAGCACCGCGCCGAAGACCCCCAGCACGCCGGTGGAGCGGATAAGGGATTCCTCCTCACGGATGAAGGTGGAGGATTCCTGCCATAACAGGAACAGCTTGCGATCCATTTCCTGAACTGCGGCGGCGTAGTCCTCCGTGTCATCCGGGTGCTGGTGGTCAGTGCCGCTGCGGTGCAGTTCCAGTTCCTGCCGGGCCTTGGCAAAGACACGCCTGCGTTCCTTGATGGCGGGCAAGCTGATATCGACAAAGCTGAGGATGGCGACATTCAGACCCGCCGACAGCTGGATCACCGCCTGGAAATCACCCCAGATCACAGGTTGTCCCCATTGGGGCACACATGACTGCGCACTGTAAAAACCCTGACAAGTTGGATACGACCCGGCATGTTCATGCTGCATGCCTGCGGCCGGCGCGCGATACGATATGGCGGCACGCCTGCGTTTAGGGTTAGCATGAAGTGCGATGAATATCCATGTTCCCTCCACCTATGAGGTCTACCGTGGCTGGCAGTCCATACAGGGGACCGGGCTGCAGATCGGCACGGCTGTCCTCCTCGCCCTTGCGCTGGGGATGGCTCTCGGCATGGTGGTGTTCCTGCTGCCGACCTTCATAGCGTGTCGGCGCAAGGTCCATAATGCGGCAGTGGTGGCGGTGGTGAACTGCGCCACCGGCATGACCGGGGTCGGATGGGTGATTGCACTGCTCATGGCCTGCGTGATGGAAACCGACACCCAGCGCCATGCCCGGCTGCGTCGTAGCGAACCGGCAACCTTCCTGAGCGTGCCCTGACACCTTGGCGTCCTGTTAAAAATTAAAGTTTTCGGGTGCCGCCTTTTTGAAAAAACTTCACCAGAACCTTCTTTCAGTTTGCACGATGCCTCAAAGGCAGGCTTCCCCAAAACCCGGACAGCAGGGCATAGAAAAGGGGACACGCCCAACCGGCATGCCCCCCGTTTTGTCGACCCGATGTAATCAGGCGCGCATTACTGCTGCTTGTACAGCAGGCGCGCACGCAGGGTGCCCTTGAGCGCGCGCAGGCGGTCAAGGATGCGGTTGTCCTTTTCCACATCGCGTCCGGTATCCGCTTCGACCACCACGTAACCCAGTTCACCCGCCGTCTGCAGGTACTGTGCGGTGACGTTGCAGGATTCCGACGAAAAGATTTCGTTGATCTGCAACATGATGCCCGGCACGTTGCGGTGCACATGCATGAAACGCGTGCCATGCGGATTTTCCGGCAACTGCACGGTTGGGAAGTTGACCGCGCCCAGCGTGGAGCCGACGTCGGAGTATTCCACCAGCTTGCGCGCCACTTCCACGCCAATGCGCTCCTGCGCTTCTGCCGTGGACCCGCCGATATGCGGTGTCAGGATCACATTGTCCAGGCCACGCAGCGGGGTCTGGAATTCCTCGCCAGCCGCCTTCGGCTCCTTGGGGAACACGTCAATCGCGGCACCCAGCAGGTGGCCGTCCTTCAGGGCGGCGGCCAGCGCGTCGAGGTCCACCACGTTGCCACGGGCGTTGTTGATCAGGAACGACCCCTTCTTCATGGCACGGATCTGGGCTTCGCCAATCATGCCCGCCGTTTCCGGGGTCTGGGGCACGTGCAGGCTGACCACGTCGCTCTGCGCCAGCAGGGTTTCCAGCGTATCGACCGGCGTTGCGTTGCCATGCACCAGCTTGTCGATCACATCGTAATAGAACACGCGCATGCCGAAGGCTTCGGCCAGCACGGAAAGCTGCGACCCGATGGAGCCATAGCCCACGATACCCAGCGTCTTGCCGCGCACTTCCCAGCTGTTGGTGGCGGATTTTTTCCAGATCCCGGCGTTGCATTCTTCCGACTTGGGGAAGATGCGGCGCATCAGCATCACGATCTCGCCCATGACCAGTTCGGCAACGGAACGCGTGTTGCTGTACGGCGCATTGAAAACGGGAATACCGCCTTCGCGTGCCGCGTTCAGGTCCACCTGGTTGGTACCGATGCAGAAGCAGCCGATGGCGATCAGGCGGTCAGCCTTCTCGATCACTTCGCGCGTCAGCTGCGTGCGCGAACGGATGCCAACGATATGCACGCCTTCCAGCGCTTTCTGCAGGGCTTCGCCTTCCAACGCCGTTTTCAGGCGTGTGACGTTTTCGTATCCGTTGTCCTTCAGCAGCTTTACGGCACTGTCATGAATGCCTTCAAGCAGGAGGATACGGATCTTGTCCTTGGGAAGGGAAAGATGTCCGTTTGATGGGCTGGTCATGTCGCGTGCTCCCGCTTCTGTACGGTCAAGATGGGTCCGTCCCTATCCGATTGGCCGCGCCCCCGCTAGGGGGAAAGATCAATTACCGCCGTTACTTTATGGCAATGCCCGGGGTCAGCAGTCCCGTCACGCGGGGCAGCAGGCCGCCATCCCCCACCGCCAGGACCGTGCCATCACCATCAGCGCGCAGCTTCTGGCCAGCCCAGTCGGTCATGCGGCCGCCAGCCCCTTCCACCACGGGCACAAGGGCGGCCCAGTCCCATATCTTCATGGTACATTCGGCGATGATGTCGATCTGTCCCAGCGCCAGCAGGCCATAGGCGTAACAGTCCCCCCCCCAGCTTGTGCGCTTGGCGGCAGCAGCCAGCGCGTCAAAACCGGGCCGGTGGGGGGCGTCAAGGATTTCGGGCGCAGTGCATGACAGTTCCGCACGCCCTATATCGGCGCAGGCACGCGTGACCGGCGTGCCGGGCAGGGTGGAGACATACCGCGTGGCCTCACCACGCAGGCCGATCCACCGTTCCCCCGTCACGGGCTGGTCGATCATGCCCAGAACCGGGACATTGTCATGCAGCAGGGCGATCAGCGTGCCAAAGGTCGGCCGCCCGGTCAGGAAGGCACGCGTGCCATCTATCGGATCGATCACCCACCGATACGGGCTGTCACCACCCTCCAGCCCGAATTCCTCCCCCATCACGCCAAAACCGGGCAGGCGTTCGGACATTACGGCCCGAATCGCGCGCTCGGCCGTGCGGTCGGCTATGGTGACCGGGCTGGCGTCGGTCTTGTCATCCGCGCGCACGCCACGGCGGAAAAATGGCAGCACCACGCTGCGCGCGACATCGGCTGCGGCGCCCGCCGCCTCCAGCACCGCAGCACGCGGAAACCCGGCGGGCAGGGCGGTCATCAATTCGTCTCCGGCTTGAGGGAGTTGAGGTAGGCGATCACGTCCGCACGCTCGGTTTCCGATGCGATGCCCGGGAATGACATCTTGGTGCCCGACGCGTATTCGGCAGGGGATTTCAGCCATGCGGACAGGGTGGTGTTGGTCCACGTCTCGTCCTTGTGCGCCTTCAGCCCGTCCGAAAATTCATAACCCGGAATATCGCCCACATGCGTGCCGACCACGCCAAACAGGCCCGGCCCGATAATGGCAGGCCCCTGCGGCGCCATGCTGTGGCACATCGCGCACTGCCGGTCGGCTATGGCATGGCCCTTTTCCACGCTGGCCCTGGCCACCAGATCATCAATGGACGCGCCTGCGGGAGCCACCGGGTGGGGAATGGCCACGCCGGGCTTTGCCGGGATCTGCTCCGGCACGGCGGTATGGGCGATACCCCAACTGGCCCCGACCGCGATGACTGCGCAGAGGCAGGCGGCCCCGATCTGGTTAAGGCGTACACTGTCCATGAAATCGGGCGTCCTTCCCATACGGTTGCATGAAAACCGCTCCTTACCTAGACTGCCGCGCGCCCTGTGTGAAGCATGCACGGCAGCGGACGGCCCCCGCCGCCGCCACAGATACGGATGGCCCAGACCCAGATCCCATGAATCCCATTGTCCTGATTCCGGCCCGGATGGCCTCGACCCGGTTGCCGGGCAAACCGCTTGCCGACATTGCCGGCCGTCCCATGATTGTCCATGTGCTTGACCGCGCGCGTGCCGCCGCTGTCGGCCCCGTGGCCGTCGCCACGGCAGAGCGTGAGATTGCCGATGTAGTAGAACGCGCGGGCGGCACGGCGGTCCTGACCGATCCCGCGCTCCCATCCGGGTCCGACCGCATATGGCAGGCATTGCGGCAACTGGACCCGCAGGGGGTACATGATACGGTCATCAACCTGCAGGGCGACCTGCCCGGCGTTGAACCCGAAAACCTGCGCGACGTGCTGCGCCCGCTGGCCGATCCGGGAACCGATATCGCAACCCTTGTCGCCCCGGTGCGTGACCAGGCGGAAGCCATGGCATCATCCGTGGTCAAGGTCGCCTGCACCTTCGGGCCAGATGCGCAGGTGGCGCGCGCGCTGTATTTCTCCCGCCTGCCCATACCCTGGGGGGATGGGCCGTTGTGGCACCATATCGGCATTTACGCCTATCGCCGCGCGGCGCTGGCCCGCTTTGTCGGCCTGCCCGAAAGCGGGCTGGAAAAGCGTGAAAAGCTTGAGCAGCTTCGCGCGCTGGAAGCCGGCATGACCATGGGCTGCGCACGGATCACCACCGCACCCTTCGGTGTTGATACGCCTGCCGACCTGGAACGTGCGCGGACCACACTGGGGGTCAGGGCATGAACGGGGAACGCATCATCGCCTTTCAGGGGCGACCCGGCGCGTATTCGGACCTTGCGTGCCGACAGGCCCGACCGGGCTGGACCACGCTGCCGTGCCAGACATTCGCACAGACCATTGCCGCCGTGCATGACGGGCGGGCCGAACTGACCATGCTGGCGTGTGAAAACAGCCTGGCGGGCCGCGTGCCCGACATCCATGCGCTACTGCCACAGGCGGGGCTGTTCATCGTGGGGGAACATTTCCAGCGCGTGGAACACTGCCTGCTGGGTGTGCCCGGCAGCACGCTGGACGATGCGCGCCGTGTTCATACCCATCCCGTTGCCATGGCGCAGGTGCGTGGCATCATTACCGAACTGGGACTGGACCCGGTGGTGGAATTCGATACCGCTGGTGCAGCCGAGATGGTGCGCGAATGGGGACGCAAGGAAGACGTGGCCGTGGCTTCGGCGCTTGCAGCCGAACTGAACGGACTTGAAATCCTGCGCCGCAATGTGGAGGACGCCGCCCACAACACCACGCGCTTCTATATCGCATCCCGCAGGCCTTTGACCCTGCCGCCGCCCGGACCGGGATTCATGACCACGCTGCTGTTCCGCGTCAACAACCAGCCCGGCGCGCTGTACAAGGCGCTGGGTGGCCTTGCCACGGCAGGGGTGAACATGACGCGGCTGGAAAGCTACATGCTGGAAGGGTCGTTTTCGGCCACGCAGTTCCTGATGGATGTGGAAGGCCACCCCGAAGCCCCGCCACTGGCGCGCGCGCTGGACGAACTTTCGTTCTTTTCGGAACAGCAGGAGATCCTGGGCGTCTATCCCGCGTCGCCCTTCCGGCGCAAACCCTGATGGGGTGGGCATGGCGGGCATGTTTTGCCCCCCGTGCCATTGTCTATATAACGGTATTGTCCGTCCCATGCCCCGGGGCTGACCACAGGAAACAACGTGCCGGACCCACCGGCGCATGCACAGCCACGACACAGGATCCAGGTGGAAACAACCATGTTCAAGGGTTCCATTACCGCCCTTATTACCCCCATGAACGAGGACGGGTCGCTGGATCTGCCCTCCATGGGCCGATTCATCGACTGGCAGGTCCAGCAGGGCGCATCCGCCCTGGTACCGGTCGGCACGACGGGCGAAAGCCCGACCCTGACGCATGACGAACATGCCAAGGTGGTGGAATTCACCATAAAATCCGTGGCGGGGCGGGTGCCCGTCATTGCAGGCGCGGGATCCAACAGCACGGCGGAAGCAGTGGCCATGGCCCAGCAGGCGCAACAGGCCGGGGCGTCAGGCGTGCTGGTGGTGACGCCGTATTACAACAAGCCGACGCAGGAAGGGGTGTACCGCCATTTTATGGCCGTGGCGGACGCCATCAACATCCCGCTGATCCTGTACAACATTCCCGGCCGGTCGGTCATCGATATCTCGGTCGATACCATGGCGCGGCTGGCGCAGCATCCCAATATCATCGGGGTGAAGGATTCCACCGCCAACCTGCTGCGCCCGCTGCTGGTGCGCCGTGCGGTGAAAAAGCCGTTCAACCAGATTTCGGGCGAGGACGGAACCGCCGTATCCTTCCTGGCAGCCGGTGGCGACGGATGCATCAGCGTGACCGCCAACGTTGCCCCCGCCCTGTGTGCGCAGGTGCAGCAGAGCTGGAATGACGGTCATGTGATGGAAGCCATGGAACTGCAGGACCGGCTTCTACTGCTGCATGACGCGCTGTTTTGCGAAAGCAATCCCGTGCCGGTCAAGTTTGCCGCAAGCGTGCTGGGCCTGATGGGGGAAACCTGCCGCCTGCCGCTGGCCCCGCTGAGTGATGCCAGCCGGGAAAAGGTCAAGGCCGCCCTGTCCGCCGTCGGACTGCTGGACTGACCCATGGCACCCAGGAACAAGGGCAGCGGCATGATCTCGACCGGGATCGCAGCCCAGAACCGCAAAGGCCGTTTCAACTATACCATCGTGGACACGGTGGAGGCAGGCCTTGTGCTGAAAGGCCCCGAGGTCAAGAGCCTGCGCATGGGCCGCGCCACCATAAACGAAGCCTATGCCGGTGAACGCAATGGGGAAATATGGCTGATCAACAGCTATATCCCCGAATATCAGGGCGGCGTACTGTCGCGTTTTGAACCGCGTGCCCCGCGCAAGCTGCTGCTGCACAAGAAGCAGGTGGACAAGCTGCTGGGGGAAGTCGCGCGTGATGGCGTGACCCTTGTACCGCTGGACATCCACTTCAACAGCCGCGGCCTTGCCAAGCTGACGCTGGGCGTGGGTGAGGGGCGCAAGAAAGCCGACAAACGACAGGCCATAGCCGACCGCGACTGGCAGCGCGACAAGGCCCGTCTGATCCGTAACAAGGGTGGCGATTACTGATCCCATCCCTGCGTGGCGGGGATGCGCCCGGCCGGAAACCCGTTTCGTTCGGTAGCCAACCTGTAGGGCAGGGATATTGTCGGTGCAGCCACGAGGCATTGCCACCTTTTTGAAAAAGGCGGCAATTGATGGCCTTTATTGATTTTTTCCCAGCAGGCTATGCCGCAGGCTATGCCGCAGGCTATGCCGCAGGCTATGCCGCAGGCTAATCTGCGCACATCACGCAGAATGCACAATAAAAAACAGGGCCGTCCCAATCGGGATGGCCCTGTTTCATTTTATCCGTTCATCCTGCCCACACCGCCATGCTGGCGGGGTGGGACAGGGTAGGGGGATCAGTCCACCGACAGTGCTGCTGCCTCAGGGCCTTTCTGGCCTTCGACAACCTGCACGTTCGCCGTCTGGCCTTCCGTCAGGCCGGACAGGCCCGAACGTTCCAGCGCGGAAGCATGGACGAAAATGTCCTTGCCACCGTTTTCCGGCGTGATGAAGCCAAAGCCCTTCGTGGCGTTGTACCACTTGACCGTGCCGCGCATGTCCTGCGCATGCGACAGGTCAGGGGCGGGACGACCGGAGCGGGAGAACCCGCCACGCGCACCGGGTGCCGCGCCGAAAGCCGCACGCGGGCGCTCGGGCTGGGCCGTGCTCTCGTCAACGGATACGACGTTTGCAACCTGGCGCCCCTTGGGACCCTGGCCGATCTGCACGACCAGCGTGGTGCCGGGTGCGACCGTCGCATGACCGGTGGGGTTCAGGGCATTGGCGTGCAGGAACACGTCACCCGAACCGTCCGACAGTTCGACAAAGCCGAAGCCCTTTTCGCTGTTGAACCACTTTACAGTGGCACTGATTTCCGGGCCGGATGCGACGATCTGGGGACCACCACCTCCGCCACCAAAGGAGCGGCGCGGCGGCGGGGCGCCACGATCACCAAATGAAGGTGACGACATGAAATCGTCGTCAAACCCGCCGCGGCGCGGGGAGCGGGAGCTGCGGTCGGTCCTGTTACTTCTCAACGGTCGTAATCCCGAGGTCTAGGTGGTGGCTGCCCCATGGGGACATCACCGAATGAAAGCACGTTTGCAGGATAGAGACTGCCTGTATGTCGTTGACCGTCGTTACAGGCGGCATGCGGCTGCAGGAAAACATCCTCTGTCCTACGGTGACCCTAGCATAAATCGCATCGGCATCAACAACACCAAAGCATATTCCGGCCTTTGGTTTCCACACGAATTTGCATCTGTGAACAGTTTGTGAGGCCAGGGGTGCAAAAAACCGTGCAAAAAGATGCAGATTAAATTCAGGAATAAACTTGATTTTTACTCGCATTCGCACATTATGAAAATTAACGTTTCGATTCACATGCCCCACATTGGTAAGAAAACGATCCATGCCCAATCCACTTCCCCCACGCCGAGGGCGCGGCCGACCCCCAAAAATTGCCCGTGCGCCCGAAGGGACACGCGCCATGCTGGTCCGTGCGGGCGTTGGCCTGCTGACGGAAAAGGGTTTTTCTTCCACCTGCGTCGATGATGTACTGAACGCCACCGGCATTTCCAAAGGCTCGTTCTACTACTGCTTCAGCAGCAAGGAAGATTTCGGTCAGGTCCTGATCGACAGTTACGCCACCTATTTCAATACCAAGCTCGACCTGTGGCTGACCGACCGGGCGACGCCGCCGCTGCAGCGCATGCTCAATTTCATGCAGGACGCGCGGGCAGGCATGATGAAGCACCATTTCCGCCGGGGCTGCCTGATCGGCAACCTGGGACAGGAAATCGATATGCTGCCCGATTCGTTCAACGGCCTGCTGCTGACGATTCTGGAAGGGTGGGAACGCCGCGTGACAGACTGCCTGCTGGTGGCATGCGGCCCGAACCCGACCGCGGTACAGCGGAAGCAGTGCGCGCGTCTGTCACGCTATTTCTGGATCGGCTGGGAAGGGGCGGTCCTGCGCGCGCGCATGGAACATGATGCCGAACCGCTGGACCTGTTCGCAACCTTCTTCCTGGCGCAGGCAGCGGCCGAACTGGGGACCAAGGCGCCCGCCGTGTCTAGCCTGCCCGGATCGCCCGTACCGCCTGCGCACGCGCAAACAGCTCAAGCAGAAAACTGACGGCGGGGATCCGCGCACGCAGCGCGGGCGTGGCTTCGGCGGGTGGCGTATCGACAATGCGCCGCGCGTCCTGCGCCGCCAGCCGCAGCAGCATGTCCACATGCAGCGGGCTGGCCAGCCGCAGGTCCGGCAGGCCGGACTGACGCCGTCCCGTCAGGTCGCCCCCGCCACGCAGGCGGAAATCCTCATCCGCGATCAGGAACCCGTCCTCCGTCTCCCGCAGCAGGGCAAGCCTGCGCCGCGCGGTCTGGCCCAGTCCCGCATCGTGCAGCAGCAGGCAGTAGGATTCAGCCTGGCCCCGCCCCACGCGCCCACGCAGCTGGTGCAGCTGCGCCAGGCCAAAGCGTTCGGCATGTTCAATGACCATGACCGTGGCGTCGGGTATGTCCACGCCCACCTCGATCACCGTGGTCGCCACAAGGATACGGGTCTTTCCTGCTGCGAAATCAGCAATGGACTGCTCGCGCACCGCAATGTCCTGCTGGCCATGGGCCAGTCCCACGGCGCCTTCGCCAAAATGGGCGCACAGGGCAGCGTGACGGGCTTCAGCTGCGGCGATGTCGCTTGTCTCGCTTTCACTGACCAGCGGGCAGACCCAGAATATCCGCGCCCCACGCGCCAGTGCGCGCTCCATCCCCGCCAGCAGGTCCCCCATGGCCGACAGCGCATGCAATGATGTGCGCACCGGCTTGCGCCCCGCAGGCTTCACATCCAGCCGGCTGACCAGCATATCGCCCCACTGCGTCAGCAGCAGGCTGCGCGGGATGGGGGTGGCGGTCATGACCAGCACATCCGTGCGCGGGCCCTTTTCGCCCAGCATCGCACGCTGTTCGACGCCAAAACGGTGCTGTTCATCAATGACCGCCAGCGCAAGGTCATGGAAAACCACGCTGTCCTGAAACAGGGCATGGGTGCCGATCACCAGCCGCGCCGTACCATCGGCGATCATGGCCAGTGCCTCGCGCCGGGCCTTGCCCTTCACGCTGCCGCTGAGGAAGGCGACCGGCACGGGCGACAGCCTGCGGAAGGTGGCAAGATGCTGGCGGGCCAGAATTTCGGTCGGCGCCATCAGGGCCGCCTGATGCCCCGCTTCCACCGCCGCCAGCATGGCCAGAAGGGCGACCAGCGTCTTGCCCGCGCCCACGTCCCCCTGCAGCAGGCGCGTCATCTGGCGGGGTGCTGCAAGGTCGGCGTCGATTTCCCCCAGTGTGCGGATCTGGGCTGTGGTGGGTTCATGGCCAAAGCGCGACAGCGCAATGCGGCGCAGGCTGCCATCGCCCACCACCGCACGCCCTGGCCGCAGCCGGTTGAGCCTGCGGGCCTGTGCCATGGATACCTGCTGCGCCAGCAGGTCATCACAGGCCAGCCGCGCGCGGGCGCGTTCGGATGCGGCCACCAGCGCGTCACCTTCCAGCAGGTCGGGCATGTCATACGGACGGTGCAGCGTGCGCAACGCGTCCTCGAACCCCGGCCACTTACGCTGTTTCAGCACGCTGGCATCCTGCCATTCGGGCAGAGGGGGAAATACATCGAACGCCGCGCGCACGGCAGCACGCACCTGACTGGGGAACAGTCCCGCCGTCAGTGGCCATACCGGGTCCAGCAGCGGAATTTCCGCCATGCGGGCGGCGGGTACCAGATAGTCGGGATGGGCCATGTTCAGCCGGTCGCCAAAGCGCTCCAGCGTGCCCGATACGCATATGTCCTGTCCCGCTTCCAGCCTGCGGACCAGATGGGGGGAAAAGAACACCAGGTCCGCATCCGCCGTGCCGTCGGTCACAACAACCCGCCACGGCCGCTTGCCCCGGCCGCCACCGGGCGCTGGCGGCACGACGCGCGTGACCGTGACATGCAGGGTGCAGACGCGCCCCGTTTCCGCCTGCCGCAGGGTCGGCCGGTACCGCCGGTCCACCACCGATTCCGGCAAGTGGAAAAGAAGGTCGATCACCCGCCCGCCACCGGCCACCCGCGCCAGCAGCTTTGCCGTGGCGGGCTTTACCCCCTTCAGGGTCTCAACCCCCGCAAGCAGCGGGGCAAGAAGGGAATTGGCGGGCGGGGAGGCGGTATCGGACACGCGGCGGTTCATCCTGCGGGGTGGCATGCTTGTCATGCGGGCTGACAGATGCCCGCATCAGGGCTATAGGACACCTGCGTTACGGAACAAAACACAACCATCATGGGTGGAACGCAATGGAAGCCAGAACGCCAGACCTCTCGCGCCTCGATACACGACGGCGCAAGATATATTACCGCGCCACGCATCGCGGCACACACGAAACCGACGTGCTGATCGGCGGCTTTGTCGCCCCCCGGCTGGAAGGCATGACCGAAGCCCAGCTTGATGCGCTGGAAGCGGTGATGGACCTGCCGGATGCCGATCTGGCCGACTGGCTGAGCGGCCGCCGCCCGGTGCCGGATGAACTCAACACTCCCATGATGAAGGAAATCATGGCTGACGCCACCGACCCCGTGCGGCTTGCGGCGATCCGGGGCGGAAAATGAACGATACGGCAGGTTTCTCACTCGCACCCGGCGCACCACTTCCCGTATGGGGCGTGCCGGATGGGTATGACGCTTTCCTGCTGGCGCGCAGGGCGGGCGACCATGACGGGCCTGTCCTGCATGTCTGCCGCGATGACGCCTCCATGGCGCGCATCGCGGACCTGCTGGCCTTTGTCATGCCGGGGGCGGAAATCCTGCGTTTCCCGGGCTGGGACTGCCTGCCGTACGACCGCGTTTCCCCCAATCCCGCCATCGTGGCGGAACGGGTGGCGACACTGACCCGCCTGCTGGAAAAGGCCACCGCACCCCGCATCGTGCTGACCACGGTCATGGGAATTGTACAGCGCGTGCCGCCGCGTGCGGCCTTTGCCGGGCAGTCGATCACCATCAAGGCTGGCGAAAGCCTTGATGCGCCGTTCCTGATGGAACTGCTGATCGCACATGGCTACAACCGCACCGACACGGTTATGGAACAGGGCGAATTCGCGACCCGTGGCGGTATTTTCGATATTTTCCCCGCAGGCGACAGCGAACCGGTACGCCTCGACCTGTTTGGCGACGAGGTGGAGAATATCCGCCGCTTCGACCCTGGTACCCAGCGTTCAACCGCGAAGGTCGACAGTCTGACCATGCGGCCGGTGGCGGATTTCAGCCTTGATCCTGCCAGTATCTCGCGTTTCCGCACCGGCTGGCGCGACCTGTTTGGCCCTGCTGCCGCCAATGACCCGTTATATCAGCATATATCCGATGGGCGTCGCCACGCGGGGATGGAACACTGGCTGCCCCTGTTTCATGAACAGATGGAAACGCTGGTGGACTACCTGCCCGGCGTGTCCATATCGCTGGCCAACCAGGCGGAAGAGGTGCTGGTCACCCGCCTGGAAATGATTGCCGACCATTATGACGCCCGCAGGCAGCCGACGCGCGAAGGCGAGGTGCCTTATCGCCCGCTGCCGCCGCACCTCATGTATCTCGACCGCAAGGGATGGGATGCGATGATTGCGGGCCGCAAGGCCGTCGTGTTCATGCCCTTTGCCCAGCCTGACGGCGCGCCGGGCATGGATGCGGGCGGCAGGCCCGGCCAGATGTTTGCAAAGACCGTGACCGAGGGACGTGAAAACGTCTTCCCCATGCTGCATGCAAAGGTGGAGGAATGGTCCCAGACCGGCAGGCGTGCCTATGTCACGGCATGGAGCCGGGGATCGTGCGAACGCATTGGCGTGCTGCTGCGTGAATACCGCCTGCCGGTACAGACCTATGCCACGTGGAAAGAGGCCCAGAAGCTGAAGCCCGGCACTGTCGGCCTGCTGACGCTGGGACTGGATCGCGGTTTCTTGGCGGACAACGTGGCGTTTGTATCCGAACAGGACCTGCTGGGTGAGCGGATTTCCCGTCCGCCGCGCCGCCGCAAGAAGGCGGACCAGTTCATATCCGAGGCATCGGAAATTGCCGAAGGCGACCTGATCGTCCATCAGGATTACGGCATCGGCCGTTATGACGGGCTGGAGACGATTGGCGTGGGCACGGCGCCCCATGACTGCCTGCGCCTGATCTATGACGGCAATGAAAAGCTGTTCCTGCCGGTCGAGAATATCGAACTGCTCAGCCGCTTTGGCTCGGATCAGGCCCATGTGGCGCTGGACAGGCTGGGTGGCGTGTCATGGCAGTCGCGCAAGGCGAAGATGAAGCAGCGCATCCGCGACATGGCGGGTGAACTGATCCGCACGGCCGCGGCACGTGCGCTGCGTGAAGCACCGGCCATTACGCCAGAGGACGGGATGTGGGACGAATTCTGCGCCCGCTTCCCCTTTGTCGAGACCGAGGACCAGTCCCGCGCCATTGCCGACGTACTGGATGACATGGCGTCGGGCAAGCCGATGGACCGGCTGGTATGTGGCGACGTGGGCTTTGGCAAGACCGAGGTGGCGCTGCGCGCGGCCTTCGTCGCCGCCATGTCCGGTGCGCAGGTGGCGGTGGTGGTGCCGACCACGCTGCTGGCCCGCCAGCATTACCGCACGTTTTCCGCCCGCTTTGCCGGGCTGCCGGTCAACGTGGCGCAACTTTCGCGCATGGTCACGGCCAAGGAAGCCACCGCCGTGCGCAAGGGGCTGGCCGATGGCACGGTCAATATCGTGATCGGCACGCATGCGCTGCTGGCCAAGACCGTCAAGTTCGCTGATCTCGGCCTGCTGATCGTCGATGAGGAACAGCATTTTGGCGTGGCCCATAAGGAAAAGCTCAAGGCATTGCGGGAGGACGTGCATGTCCTGACACTGTCCGCCACACCGCTGCCACGCACGCTGCAGCTTGCCCTGACCGGCGTGCGGGAAATGAGCCTGATCGCCACCCCGCCCACCGACCGGCTGGCGGTGCGTACCTTCATCATGCCATTCGACAGCGTGGTGATCCGTGAGGCGATCCAGCGCGAACGCTTCCGCGGCGGGCAGGTGTTCTGCGTCGTGCCGCGTATCGAGGATCTGGACCGCATGGCAGCCCGCCTGCACGAAATCGTGCCCGACGCCCGGCTGGTACAGGCCCATGGCCGCCTGACGTCAACCGAACTGGAGCGGGTCATGACCGAGTTCAGTGACGGCAAATATGACATCCTGCTGTCCACCAACATCGTGGAAAGCGGGCTGGACATGCCTGCGGTCAATACGCTGATCATCCACCGCGCCGACATGTTCGGGCTGGGTCAGCTGTACCAGCTGCGCGGACGCGTAGGCCGTGGCAAGCAGCGTGGCTATGCCTACCTTACGTGGCCGCAGACGCATGTGCTGTCGGCGGCGGCGCAGAAGCGGCTGGAAGTCATGCAGACGCTGGATACGCTGGGCGCCGGCTTCACGCTGGCATCCCATGATCTTGACCTGCGCGGGGCCGGCAACCTGCTGGGCGATGAACAGTCGGGCCATATCCGCGAAGTGGGCATCGAACTGTACCAGCAGATGCTGGAAGATGCGGTGGCCGACCTGCGCACCGAAAAAGGGCGGCGCAAGCTGCAGGACCGCGACTGGACGCCCAACATCATCCTTGGCCTGCCGGTGCTGATCCCTGATAGCTATGTCACCGACCTGCCGGTGCGACTGGGTCTGTACCGCCGCATCGCGGCACTGGCCAATGATGCCGAGGTCGAGGCGATGGAAGCCGAACTGGTGGACCGTTTCGGCACGCTGCCTGACGAAGTGCGCAACCTGCTGGATGTCGTCACCCTGAAACGCATGTGCCGCGAGGCAGGCGTGGAACGGTTGGAAGCCGGCCCCAAGGGCATGGTCATCCAGTTCCGTGGCAACACGTTTGCCAACCCGGCGGGGCTGGTGGCATGGATTGCAAAGCAGAAGGAAGCCAATGTCCGCCTGCGTCCTGACCACAAGCTGGCAATCATACGCGAAATGACCAACGCCCAGAGGATCACGCAGGCACGCAAGGTGCTGACGGCGCTGGTCAGGCTGGCGCGGGAGGATGCAGACGTTCCGGCCTGAACATGCCAGCCGCCGGCACACGATACGCAACATGTGCGTATCTTGGGCATTACGAGGGAAGGGGAGGGAAAGCAGGTATCGTCCGGGGCCGCCTGTATCCCCGCCCATGGAACATAACCAAGGTTTTTGGTGAAGCTTTTTTCAAGAAGCTTCAAGGAACGCCGCCTTTTTGAAAAAAGGTGGCCCACAGAAACTGCTATTACTTCTGCTGGCGTATCAACGGATGGGCAGGGGAATGTGGTTGACGGTCATCACGCCACCTTCCCAGCTTACATCCCATGATGTACCACCGCCTGCGGCCTTGTGACCGAACAGCTTGGCCAGAATCAGCGCAGCACTTGCCCGCGTCTGGCCCGCGTTGCGCAGGGTCTCGATCACGGCGTCAAGGTTCTGCACCTGTATGTGGCCCGTAGCGGATGACGCATCGGTATTGCCGGTCAGGTTGGCGTCGCCATTACCCGTGATCTGCATGGTCCCGCGCTGGGCGTTCAGCGATGCGACATGCAACGGCACGCGCACGTTTTCCGATGGATGACCGGTAATGGCGGCAGCCAGCGGCACCAGCGAATCACCGGGGATCGATGCATTGGCCGTGGCCTGCTGCGGCAATGCGCTGGCCAGCAGCGTGTTATGCGTGCCGGTTATGCCAATACCCTGTGTTTCCAGTGTCAGCGTGGCCGGGGCGCTGTCACCTCTGGCGCCCGCCAGATGCAGGTGCGCGCGGCGGAAAGACAGTTTTGTCTGACCGCTGGTCAGCAGGCCACCCTGCCATGTCAGGTCATAACTGTGTCCCGCGCGCAACCCGTCCATGATGGGGGTGGCGGCGGAAACGAAATAATCCTGCGCGCAGCCCTGTGAATGATGACCGGTCAGCGTCGCCAGCATGACGAGGGAGGCCACGTCCTCCATATCCCGTAGCGCCTGCGGGCCAAGCCCGGTACCGCTGGCCGCAATGTCAGTGGCATGAAACGTCTGGTCCGCATCCCCCGCCAGCGCCAGATCATAGCCATGCCCGGCAAGGGCGCTGTCGCCATGGGGCTGGCTGCTGGCGACCTGCACATGGCCACATGTACCGGGAAGGGCCGAAGCCCGGGCCGACCCGATGCAGGACAGGGCCGCCAGGGCGGTGGTGATGAGTAATTTCTTCATTTGCGGCACAAGTTGGCGTGATTACGCGCCTGATGCAATCGGGTATGATATCCCATCGCGATGATGAAACATTTGTACTCATTGGCCCATGCTGCGCCGGATTGATTCCTTTCTGGCCTGCCTGCTGGCCACCGTGGCGCTGGCAAGCGTGCTGCCCTGTCACGGGGTGGGGGTCAAGGTCTTCAATATCCTTGCCATAATCATGATCGCGAACATGTTTTTCCTGCAGGGCGCGCGTCTGTCGCGCCGGGCGGTAATGGAGGGGATGCTGGGGTGGCGAATCCATCTTGCCATCCTGTCATGCACATTCGTCATGTTTCCCCTGCTGGGCATGGCGCTGCACGTGATGCTGCCGGGCATGCTGGATACATCCATGTGGACGGGTATCCTGTTCCTGTGCTGCCTGCCGTCAACAGTGCAGTCGTCCATCGCGTTCACCTCCATCGCGCGGGGCAACGTGGCCGCCGCCATCTGTTCGGCCACGCTGTCCAACATACTGGGCATTTTCCTGACCCCGCTCCTGGTCGGCATCGTATTCGGCCGGCATGGTGACAGCGGTGGTGGGGGGATCATGCCCATCGTGCTGCAACTGCTGGTGCCTTTCATCGCGGGGCAGGTGGCCCAGCCATGGATCGGGGAATGGGCGCACCGGCACAGGAAACTGCTGTCCTTTTCCGACCGGGGATCAATCCTCGTCGTGGTCTATACCGCCTTCAGCGAGGCCGTGACCCAGGGGCTATGGCATCGCCTGCCACCGCTGCAGCTAGGGCGTGTGGGCGTGGTGGATGCCGGCCTGCTGGCGATCGTACTGGGGCTGACCCTGCTGGTGGGACGGCTGGGCCGCTTTCCCCGCGGGGACCGGATCGCCATTGTATTCTGCGGGTCCAAGAAATCACTGGCATCAGGCGTACCAATCGCCAGCGTGCTGTTTTCGCATAACGATGTCGGGCTGATTGTCCTGCCGCTGATGATCTACCATCAGGTCCAGCTTTTCGTATGTGCGACACTGGCCCGCCGCATGGGCGCGCGCGGGGACGGGGACTGATCGGGTCATTCCCCCCTCGCGCACGTTCGCATGGCCCGGTATGTAGGCACGCCAGACAGGCCGGATGGGCCTGCAACCGCATGAATGGTGGAGAGAGATGACAGGACTGGATCCGGACAACTGGGATGGGCTGCGCGCCCTTGGCCACCAGATGGTGGATGACATGATCGACCGCCTGTCCACCCTGCGCGACCGCCCGGTCTGGCAGCCCATGCCCGAAGCATTGCGCGCGCAATTGCGGACCGGCCTGCCGCATGATCCCACCCCGCCGGAAGAACTGTACGCCCGTTTCCGCGAACTGGTCGAACCCTATTCCACCGGCAATGTGCATCCCGGTTTCATGGGCTGGGTGCATGGTGGCGGCACGGCGGTCGGGATGCTGTCGGAACTGCTGGTGGGTGGACTGAACGCAAATTGCGGCGGCAGGGATCATGCCCCGATCGAAGTCGAGCGCGAGATCATCCGCTGGGCCGCCGAAATGTGCGGTTTTCCCGATACCACCACCGGGCTGCTGGTCACCGGGTCATCCATGGCGAACATGATCGCCGTCATCACCGCCAGTCGCGCCGTGCCTGATGGTCTGGACATGCGCGCAAGGGGCGTGGGCACGCGCAGGCTGGTGGGCTATGCCGCGGCTACCGCCCATGGCTGCATTTCGCGGGCGTTCGACCTGACGGGGCTGGGCACCGACGCCCTGCGCGTGATTCCGGTTGGCGCGGATAACCGCATGGTCCTGCCCGAACTGGAACGCGCCATTGCCCGTGACCGCGCGGCGGGGCTGGAACCGTTCATGGTGATCGGCACGGCAGGCACGGTGGATACCGGGGCAATTGATGACCTGAACATGCTGGCCGATATCGCGGCACGGGAAAAGATCTGGTTCCATGTCGATGGCGCTTTTGGTGCGCTGGCCATGCTGTCGGACACATTGCGGCCCGGCCTGCGGGGGCTGGAACGCGCCGATAGCGTGGCCTTCGATTTCCACAAATGGGCGCAGGTGCAGTACGACGCGGGCTGTATCCTGGTCCGTCGTCCCGGCGCGCAGGCCGCAGCCTTCGCCCAGTCGCGCGCCTATCTTGCGCGTGAGGACCGTGGTCTTGCCACCAACGCACCGTGGTACTGTGACCTTGGCCCCGACCTGTCCCGTGGTTTCCGTGCGCTGAAGGTGTGGATGACGCTGGGAACCTATGGCGCGGATGGCATGGGGAACATGATTGCCAACTGCTGCGCCATCGCCCGGCATCTTGCAGCCCGGATCGAGGCCAATCCCCGCCTGGAACTGCTGGCCCCGGTTACGCTGAACATCGTGTGCTTCCGCATCATCGCCCCGGTGGCTGATCTGGACCATTTCAATGGGGAAGTGGTGAAGGACCTGCATGAAAGCGGGATTGCGGCCCCTTCGACCACTGTCATCAACGGGCACAAGGCCATACGCGCGGCCATCGTCAACCACCGCACCACCAATGCGGATGTGGATCGCATGCTGGATGCGCTGCTGGAACTTGCGGACCGTCGGCTGACGGCGGGCTAAAACACGGCTAATAAAAAATAAAAGTTTCTGGATGCTGCCTTTTTTCAAAAAGGCAGCATTCTTCGAAGCTTCCTGAAAAAAGCTTCACCAAAAACTTTCTTAACAAAAAAGCCCTATCCCACGACCGGGACGGGGCAGGGGACTAGCCGCCGCGCCTGCGGCCGCGCGTGGCTTCTTCTTCAAACAGTTCGGACAGTTTCTTCATCATCGTGCCGCCCAGTTCCTCGGGATCGGTAATGGTTACGGCGCGGCGGTAATAGCGCGTCACGTCATGGCCGATACCAATGGCCAGCAGTTCCGTGCTGGTCCGCGTCTCGATATGCGCGATGACTTCGCGCAGGTGATTTTCCAGATACGACCCCGGATTGGCCGACAGCGTGCTGTCATCCACTGGCGCGCCATCGGAAATCACCATCAGGATGCGCCTGCCTTCGGGCCGCGCGGCCAGACGCCGCTGCGCCCACAGCAGGGCCTCACCATCAATGTTTTCCTTCAGCAGCCCCTCACGCAGCATCAGCCCAAGGTTACGCCGCGCGCGTCGCCACGGCATGTCCGCGGCCTTGTAGATGATATGGCGCAGGTCATTCAGCCGACCGGGGTTTTCGGGCTTGCCTTCCTGTACCCACAACTCCCGGCTGCGGCCACCTTTCCATGCACGGGTGGTAAAGCCCAGTACCTCCACCTTCACGGCACAGCGTTCCAGCGTGCGGGCAAGGATGTCACCACACATGGCCGCCACCGAAATCGGCCGCCCGCGCATGGACCCCGAATTGTCGATCAGCAAAGTTACGACCGTATCACGAAAATCGGTATCGCGTTCGCGCTTGTACGACAGGGACAGCATTGGATTGACCACGATGCGCGACAGGCGGCCCGCATCGAGCATCCCTTCCTCAAGGTCGAATTCCCACGCGCGCGTCTGCTGCGCCATGAGCTTGCGTTGCAGGCGGTTGGCCAGCTTGGACACCACGCCCTGCATGCTGACCAGCTGCTGGTCCAGCGTCTGGCGCAGACGGAACAGTTCTTCCGTGTCGCACAGATCCTCGGCGGCTATTTCCTCGTCATACACGGTGGTGAAGGGGTGATAGGTGGGGGTGGCTTCCTCTTCCTCCACCTCGTTCTCACCGGGACCGCCGGCTTCTTCCGATCCGCTGGCCGATCCGCCCTGGTCGCCATCATCGGGGTCTTCATCACCAGCACCCGTGCCCTGTGACATCTGCATGGGCAGGGAATTGTCGTCTTCCTCCGGCCCTTCGTCCTGTGGCTCGGGCGTGGTGTCGTCGGTCTGTTCCTCGTTTTCGCTGCTGGCGGCTTCCGCTTCGGATGTACCGTCATCGGCCACTTCATCCGGCGTGGTTTCCTGCTGCATCAGGTCACAGGCCATAAGCAGCCTGCGCGCGGCCTGCGCGAAATCACGCTGGCTGTCCTGACGCGTCACCATTTCATCCAGTGCGCGCAGGGCGGCGGGCGGCAGGCTGTCGGACCATGCTTTCATAAGGTTGCGCATGGACGCGGGCACGGGACGGCCCGACATGCGCGCGCGCGCCAGCAGCCCAAGGGCAATCGGGGTCGGCAGTTTCGTATGGCTGGGCAGGCGGTCCAGCCCCATATCGACGCATTCCTGCGCCAGGCGGGCGTCAAGGTTGGCCGCAACCCCTTCCATATGCCGCGCGCCAAGGCTTTCGACACGGGCCTGTTCCAGCACGTCATAGACTTCGCGGGCTTCACCCGGCGGTGGGCTGGCGCTGTCATGCAGCGCCACGTCATGATGGCGCAGGCGCAGGGCGGCGGCATCGGCCGCCCCTCGCATGCGGGTCACTTCGGCATCCGTCATCCGCCGTGACGGGTGGGGCAGGCGGACATGGGTGCCGGTAACCGAAACCCCCGATGGCACCGGGCCATTGAGGAACGAGACCTCGGCCTGTGCCTGACCGCCCAGCGCGCGCACGGCGCCAACCGTCGCGCGCTTGAATCCCTCGGCCTGACGGGCTTCCTGCTCGGCCTGTGGGGAAGGGGGGTTTTTCCGGTTTTCACGCATGCCTTGCCTGCCCTGTCATCAGCCCCTGGGCGCCAGCGGACTGGCGTTGAAGCAGCGCTGGTAATATTCCGCCACCGTCGGACGCTCCGCCTCGTCACACTTGTTGAGGAAGGTAACGCGGAACGCAAAGGCAAGATCGTTGAAGATACGGAAGTTCTCGGCCCAGCTTATGACCGTGCGCGGTGACATGACGGTGGAAATATCCCCCGCAATGAAGCCCGAACGAGTCAGGTCCGCCAGTGCGACCATGCTTTCCACCCGCTTGCGCCCGGCTTCGTCCTTTTTGGGATCAATGCCCATCTTGGCCAGTACGATGGCCGTTTCCTGCGCATGGGGCAGGTAGTTCAGCGTGGTCACAATGTTCCAGCGGTCCATCTGGCCCTGATTGATCTGCTGCGTGCCATGGTACAGGCCCGTCGTATCCCCCAGTCCGACCGTGTTCGCGGTCGCGAACAGACGGAAGAAGGGATGCGGGCGGATCACCCGGTTCTGGTCCAGCAGCGTCAGGTGTCCCTCGATTTCCAGCACGCGCTGGATCACGAACATCACATCGGGGCGGCCTGCGTCGTATTCGTCAAATACCAGCGCGCAGGGGTGCTGCAGGCCCCATGGCAGCAGCCCCTCGCGGAATTCGGTGATCTGCTGGCCATCCTTCAGCACGATCGCGTCCTTGCCGATCAGGTCGATGCGCGAGATGTGGCTGTCGAGGTTGATGCGTACGCTGGGCCAGTTCAGCCGCGCCGCCACCTGTTCGATATGGGATGACTTGCCCGTGCCGTGATAGCCTTGGACCATGACACGGCGGTTGAAAGCAAAACCCGCCAGGATGGCCAGCGTGGTGTCATGGTCGAATTTGTAGGACGGGTCGATGTCGGGCACATGATCGGTGCGGACCGAGAAGGCTGGCACCTTGATATCGCTATCGATACCAAACACGTCGCGCGCCGAAACCTGCAGGTCGGGAGCGGACACGGCCGAGATGTCGGGAAGCGGCGTACCGTTGGCGTCCGCTGCGGCGGTTATCAGGTCTGCGGGTTCGTTCATCTGCTTTTTCTCGTCCGTCGCTTCATGTGTTTTGGCCCGCCATGACAGCACAGGGCGGCATATCAGGCCGTAAGTATAGGTCTACCTGTAACGATCGACCAGTGCCGGGTTTCAGTCAGCGTGTGGCGCAACACCCGAAAGCAGGCGGCACGGCGCCATCATGCGCTGCGCGCCATGCCATCGCGCCCGGCGCTGGCGACCAGGTGGGCGCGCACGGTGGCATAGGCGATATTGATGCCCTTGAACCGTTCTTCCGCCTTGCGGTCACCGCCATTGGCGTCGGGATGGTGCTGGCGGGCAAGGTCCTTGTACCGGGCCTTGAGTTCCTCCATCGACACCGGCCAGCCAAGGTCGAGCACACCCAGCGGATATTTCAGCGCCTGTGGCGCCTCCGCCCGGCGGTCCTCCGCCTGGCGCTGCCGCGCACGGCTGCGCGCGCGGGCCTTTGCCGCCCCCTTCAGCAGGTCCAGCGGGTCAAGCGCCTCTTCCTCGCTGAAGGCATGGGCGGCATTGCCCTGTCCCAGCTTCCATGACGGCCGGTTCCATGACGTGTCGGCGCGGATATGCGCCTCGATCTGGCCGGGGGTCATGCCGCGATAGAAATCCCAGTTCGCGTTATATTCACGTACGTGCTGCAGGCAGAACCAGAAATAGCTGTTCAGCGCATCGCGCGAACGCGGGGCGCGGTAACCCGCGGGCTGGTCGCAGCCGTGCATGTCACAGCAGCGGTCCGGCGCATCGGGTTCGGGGTCAAAGGCGCGGTGCCGGGTGTTCCTTCTCTTCATCATTGTCGTTATGTGCGCCTGTTCATGCTTCGTGCAAGAGCGAAGCTGTGCAATGAATGATCCCGCTATCATGGAGCCGCCAATGGAACAGCAAGCAACCGGCCGGGCCGGACGGATCGAACGCATCATACGCGAACATCTCGCCCCCGTGGAACTGCGCATACAGGATGACAGCGCCCGCCACGCCCACCATGTCCATGTACGCGACAATGGCGTACAGGCAGGTGAAAGCCACTATAACGTGCTGATTGTCAGCCCCGCGTTCGGGGGCGTGGGCCGCGTGCAGCGGTCGCGCATGGTGCATGACCTGCTGGCGGGGGAATTCGCGGGCGGCATGCATGCCCTCTCTCTCGTGCTGCGCACGCCTGATGAGCAGGCACGGATGGACGCGGCATGAAGCCTGCCTTTCCCTTCGCCACACGGCGGCTGATGATGGGCGGCCTGCTGACCCTGCTGGCCGCCTGCGCCGGTACCCCCGTGCAGCAGCCCGACCAGCAGGCGGACATCGCCCGCGTCGAGGCCTATCTCAATACCTCGGACGGGTTGCAGGCCAATTTCGTGCAGACATGGCCCGATGGCGGAAAGGGGCAGGGCGTGATGCATTATGATCCGGGCCGCCTGCGGCTGGATTACGAAACGCCGGGGTCGATGAAGCTGGTTGCGGAAAACGGGCACCTGCTGTTTGTGGACCACCGCCGCGAATCGGTCACCCGCATGTCACTGGGCCACCAGCCGCTTGGCCTGCTGCTGGACCAGCCCGTGCACCTGTCAGGACTGATTTCGGTCACGGCGGTGCAGCATGGGCAGAACAGCCTGCAGGTTTCACTGGCGCGGCGTGACAGCGAATCACAGGGGATCCTGACGCTCGGCTTTTCCGATATCGGCGGAAAGCTGTCCCTGCTGGTGATCGAGATGACGGACGTGGAACGCCAGCACATCCGCCTTGACCTGACCGACACCACCGTCAGCGGTCAGAAATGGCCTGACGCAATGTTTACCCTGTCCGCCAGCAATTAGGCGCGTACCCGGCGCGTGGGCCTGCGCTTACGCACCGGGAATCGGGCCGAAGCACTCCGGCCACGTAGCCGCGAGGGCTGCGTCAATTTCGTCCATGCTGACATCCTTGCCCAGCTTCTTCAGGCTGGTGACGCCGTATTCACTGATGCCGCATGGCACGATCCCACCAAAATCACTCAGGTCCGGTGCGACATTGATCGCGATCCCGTGCCAGCTGACCCAGCGTGAGACGCGCACGCCGATAGCCGCGATCTTTTCCTCGCGTCCCGTGGCGGGATCGACCACCCATACGCCAATGCGGTCCGCGCGGCGTTCCCCCACGACACCAAAATGCCGCAGCGTGCGGATGATCCATTCTTCCAGCGTGTGGACATAGGCGCGCAGGTCGCGCGGGGGCGCCATGCCATGGGACCGGGTCAGGTCCAGCATGGCATAGGCCACACGCTGCCCCGGCCCGTGATACGTCCACTGCCCGCCACGCCCGGCGGGGTAGGTGGGGTAGCCACGCGGGTTGAATAGGTCCGAATCCTTTGCCGATGTCCCGGCGGTATAGGTAGGGGGGTGTTCCAGCAGCCACACCCGTTCAGGCAGCGTGCCCGCGCGGATGCCCTGTGCCTGACCCTCCATTTCCGCCAGCGCGGTGGGGTAGGGAACCAGATTTGGCGCCCTGTGCCATAAAAACTCGTTTTCAGTCATTGCCCGCGCGCCTTCCATCGGTTATATGCCCGTTCATCGTCATGACGGTATCGCCCAGTCGATCACCGTTGTCACGTTGCGGCCATGGCGGAATGGTAGACGCGCAAGCTTGAGGTGCTTGTGGGGGCAACCCCGTGGAAGTTCGAGTCTTCTTGGCCGCACCAGTTTTTTCCTGAAAATTGATGAAAACCGGATCATGCCCCATCGGGGCAGGGTATCCGGTGCGTCCATGCGATTCCGGCATGGGGGGCACGGTCGCCCGATTCATGAATGTTACATACGCACACATGCCATGCGCTGGTGGCAGGAAACAGTGCGGTCATGTCATAAAAAAGTCATAATATTTCCGCACAAAAAGCCGCTATCATCCTCAGGAGATATGGACAGCGTGGTAACCGGACACCCTGCACGGGAGGTTACAAAACGTGTCGTGTCAGTGGCGTGTACTGCCGTAAGGACAGAATCGTGATTTAAGTCATGTTTGGTCCTGATAAAGCACGCTACATCATTGCCATCTGGCAACGCCCGCCTGCCTGTTTCCGTTTCGTGAACAGTGGGTTGGCCGGTTTTGCCTGTTCCTGTCATGCATCTTGAGGTAAATATTAGTGATTAAGCCCCTTAAAAAAGCCGTATTGCCGGTTGCCGGCCTTGGAACACGCTTTCTGCCCGCCACCAAGTGCGTGCCCAAGGAAATGCTGACCGTCGTTGACCGTCCGCTGATCCAGTATGCAATTGACGAGGCACGCGAAGCCGGGATCGAGGAATTCTGCCTCGTTTCCAGCCGGGGCAAGGATTCCCTGATCGATTATTTCGATATTTCCTACGAACTGGAAGACACGCTGAAGGCCCGCAAGAAGGCATCGGCGCTGAAGGCCCTGGAAGCAACCCGCGTAACCCCGGGTTCCATGCTGTCCGTGCGCCAGCAGGAACCGCTGGGCCTTGGCCACGCCATCTGGTGTGCGCGTGAATTCATTGGCAACGACCCGTTCGCCATCCTGCTGCCCGATGACGTGGTGCAGAGCAAGAAGTCGTGCATCGGCCAGCTGGTCGAAGTCTACAACAGGACCGGCGGCAACGTGCTGGCCGTGACCGAGGTCCCGCGTGAGCAGACCGGCAGCTACGGCATCCTTGATGTCGGCAAGGACGATGGCAAGACCGTCGAGGTCAAGGGCCTGGTTGAAAAGCCCGACCCGAAGGATGCGCCGTCCACCCTGTCCGTGATCGGCCGTTACGTGCTGACCGCCGACGTGCTGAAGCACCTGGCCAAGCTGGAAAAGGGCGCAGGCGGGGAAGTGCAGCTGACCGACGCCATGGCCAAGACCATTGGCCATGTGCCGTTCCACGGCTATCGCTACGAAGGCAAGCGCTTCGACTGCGGCAGCAAGATCGGCTTCCTGGAAGCCCAGATCGCCTTCGCGCTGGAGCGTGAGGAACTGGCCCCGGGCGTGCGTGAATTCCTGACGAAGTACAAGTGATCTTCCGGCACCGTTTTGATCCGACCAGCCTGCGGGAATATGATATCCGCGGGACGGTCGGCAAGACACTGGGGCCTGAAGACGCCTATGCCATCGGCCGCACGTTCGCAAGCGTCGTGGCCGGTGATGGCGGCAGGACTGTCGTCATCGGATATGACGGACGCCTCTCGTCCCCCACCCTCGAGCGCGCGCTGGTGGAGGGGGCCATGGCGTCCGGCATGGACGTGGTGCGCATCGGCTGCGGACCGACGCCCATGCTGTATTTCGCCTCCGCCGATCTGAATGCGGACGGGGCGATCATGGTCACGGGCAGCCATAACCCGCCTGACCATAACGGTTTCAAGATCGTACTGGCCAACAGGCCGTTCTTTGGTCCGCAGATCGCAATGCTGGGACAGATGGCCGCCACGGGCAATGTCATGGCGCAGGCATCCGGCACCACGCGGATGGTGGACGTGAAAGCCGCCTATATCGACCGGCTGCTGCGCGACCACGATAGGGGCGCCCGCGCGCTGAATGTCGTATGGGATTGCGGCAACGGGGCCGCGGGCGATGTCCTGTCGCTTCTGGTCAGACGCCTGCCGGGACGCCACCGCGTGCTGAATGCCACGATTGACGGCCGGTTTCCTGCCCATCATCCCGACCCCACCATACCCGCGAACCTGCAGCAGCTGATTACGGCCGTCCGCCACGACGGGGCTGATCTTGGCATTGCCTTTGATGGCGACGCAGACCGTCTCGGGGTGGTGGATGATACGGGTGCGATCTTGTGCGCGGACCAGCTTCTGCTTATCCTTGCCCATGATGTGCTGCGTGCCCGGCCGGGGGCAACCATCATTGCCGACATCAAGACCAGCCAGGTGGTGTTTGATGAAATCGACAGGGCGGGTGGGCGAGCGCTCATGTGGAAATCCGGCCATTCGCAGATGAAGGAGCGCATGTCCGAAACCGGCGCGTTACTGGCGGGCGAAATGTCGGGCCACCTTTTCTTTGCCGACCGGTGGTATGGCTTTGACGATGCGCTTTATGCGGCGCTCCGCCTGCTGGATGTGGTCTCCCGCCTCGGCGGTTCCCTGTCGGATGCGCGGCGCGCGCTGCCCGTCACCGTTTCCACCCCGGAACTGCGCTTCGCCTGTCCTGATACGCGCAAATTCCACGTGATTACGGAAGTCGCCACCCGACTGGCGCAGGCGGGGGCCGATGTCTGTGATATCGATGGCGTACGCGTCAGCACGCCGGATGGGTGGTGGCTGCTGCGGGCCTCCAATACGCAGGCGGTCCTTGTCGCCCGGGCAGAGGGCGCGACACAGGCGGCGCTGGACCGGCTGAAGGCGGCCCTGTCTGCGCAGCTGGCGCAATCTGGCGTGGTGCTGCCCGACCACGCGGATCAGGCCGCGCGCCATTGATTAAAGAAGAAATAAGAGTTTTTAGGCGTCACCTTTTTTCAGAAAGGCGACGCTCCCTGACGCTTTTTGAAAAAAGCTTCACCAAAAACTTCCTTATGTTACGCGTAACGCCGCAGGGGCAGGACGGCATTCCCTGATACAGACGGTTTTTTTGTTGAATGCCGGGCCATGGGGTTTAATAAGACCCGCACCGGTCCGATATGCCGGTCATGATCCCCATGCAGGAACCGCGCGATATAATGGCCACTCCTCCCTTCCGTTCATTTCTTGTGCCGGGGCAACTCGTAAGCCACCCCGATCACCCGGAATGGGGCGAAGGGCAGGTGCAGTCCGCCATCGGGCATCGGGTCACGGTCATGTTTCCCCATGCGGGCAAGGTGCTGGTCGATGCCACGGTCGTGCAGCTGATCGTGCTGTCATAAGGGATCACCTGCATGAACATCGCCCCGTTGACCGCCCCGCTGCCGGATTCCTATGGCCGCCTGCTGACCTACCTGCGCGTATCGGTGACGGACCGGTGCGACATGCGCTGCATCTACTGCATGTCCGAAGACATGACCTTCCTGCCCAAGGCGGAAATCCTGTCGCTGGATGAACTGGGCCGCCTGTGCGCCGCCTTCATCCGGCATGGCGTGCGCAGGCTGCGCGTGACGGGGGGGGAGCCGCTGGTGCGGCGCGATGTCATGGGCTTTTTCCGGGAAATGGGCGGCTGGCTGAACCGCCCGGATGGGCAGGCCGGACTGGATGAACTGACCCTGACCACCAATGCCAGCCGGCTGGCGGAATTTGCCAATGACCTGCGCGCCTGTGGCGTGCGGCGGGTCAATGTCAGCCTTGATTCGCTCGATCCCGACCGCTTCAGGCGTATAACACGACGCGGCAGCCTGGCCCGCACGCTGGACGGTATCCGTGCCGCGCGGGAGGCGGGACTGGACATACGCATCAACACCGTGGCCATGGCGGGCATGAATGCGGATGAATTCGATACCCTGATCGCGTGGTGTGGTGAAATCGGCGCGGATCTGTGCCTGATCGAGACCATGCCCATGGGAGAAACGGGCGAGGACCGGACCGACCGTTACCTGCCACTGTCGGATGTACGCCGCGACCTGCAGCAACGTTGGACACTGGAACCGCTGACCTATCGCACCGGTGGCCCCGCGCGTTATGCCCGCATTGCCGAAACCGGACGCAGGATCGGTTTCATAACCCCCATGACCCATAATTTCTGCGAAAGCTGCAACCGGGTCCGGCTGTCATGCACCGGGCGGCTTTATACCTGTCTCGGGCATGAAGGCTCGACGGACCTGCGCGCGCCGCTGCGGGCCGGGGCGGATGACAGGCAGATGATGGACCATGTCCGCGCCGCCATCCTGCGCAAGCCACGCGGGCATGACTTCCTGATCGGCCGCAATGCCGATGATCCCGCCCGGGTCACGCGCCACATGAGCGTCACCGGCGGCTGAAGGCCCGCATGCATGTTACGGCGTCCCACGCAGCGCATCCTCCAGGCTTACGCTGAACTGCCCCGGTCGCAGGGGTTGCGGCTGGGTCGGGGCAGGGGACCAGCCTGTCATCATCGCCACATGCAGGTCCTGATTCAGGCCGCCATCCTTATCCACGGGCAGGTGGCCCAGCGCATTGGCCAGCAGCGCCGGATGGGTCAGTCCCCGCGCCCGCGCGCGCAGGGCGTTTGTCTCCCCGGCGTTACGCAGGTCGGTCAGCAGGCCCATGGGGGTGCGATAGGACAGGTGGATCACATCCGCATCCACTACCGGCAGCGAAAATCCCGCGCGTTGCAGCAGCCCCGCACAGTCCCGCAGCCCCGGAAAGGGGGAGACACGTGGCGAAACCCCGCCACGCTGCGCCATTTCGGCCTCCATCAACGCGTGGCGCAGGCCACCCAGCGTGGGCAGCACCGGCATGCAGGCCAGAAACAGCCCGTCAGGGGCCAGTATGCTGCGTATCTGCGCCAGCACGCCCGGCAGGTCATTGACCCAGTGCAGCGACAGGCAGGCCACCACAAGATCAAAGCTGTGGGGTGCAAAGGGCAGCCATTCCGCATCCATGCAAACGGCTGGTCCCCCATCCGCCCCACACATGGATGGCGACAGGTCGGTCGTCACGGTTGTGATGCCACGGGCGCGCAGGGCCTGCGCCACGACACCGCGCCCGCCAATATCCAGCGCCGTGTGAAAGGGGCGGGTGACATCATCCAGCCGGTCCAGCAGGCGATCTGCCGCTTCCGCCAGCACGGGCCGGACATGGCCGACCGTGGCGGCCGCACGGTCACGGTGCAGGCGCACGGCGTAGCGGTCAAATATCTGCGGCACATCCATGCTCATACCCCCGATGTGCCGCCTTGCCCCGTCGCTGCCAAGCCCACGATCACGTGAACGCATGAACCATCACGCACGCCCCTGGTGGCGACGGGCCGGCACGCGCATGCTGGATATGCTGTTCCCGCCACACTGTCTTGCCTGCGGGGCCGGTGTCATGCAGGCGGGACTGTTATGCGCGACATGCGTCAGCCAGTTGCACCTGATTACATCGCCCTACTGCCATCGCTGCGCCCTGCCGTTCCCCTCCCGCGCGGCTGGCGGCGCCACGCTGACCTGCACCGCATGCGCCGAAAATCCGCCGCCATGGGGGGAGGGACGCGCGGCGATGGTGTATGACGACCTGCCGCGCCGGCTGATCCTGCCACTGAAATATGCGGACCGGACGGAAAACGCGATCCTGCTGGCGCGTTACATGGCGGCGGCAGCTCGAGGAGTGGTGGAAAAGGACAGCATTTTCATACCGGTTCCCCTGCATCGGGTGCGCCTGTTTACCCGGCGGTACAATCAGGCGGCACTGCTGGCATGCGCACTGGCACGGCAGACAGGGGCAGGCGTCCTGCCGGACGGTCTGGAACGCCTGCGGGCCACGCCCGCGCTGAAGGGACAGGGCAGGACACGCAGACAGGCCATCATGCATGGCGTGATTGGCGTGCGCAGCCACCGGCTGGGTGATATCGCGGGCCGACATGTCATCGTAGTGGATGATGTCATGACCACGGGCGCCACACTTGCGGCCTGCGCCAGCAGCCTGCTGAAGGCGGGGGCCGCACGGGTTGACGTACTGGCCACCGCGCGTGCCTGTGGCCAGCATGAACAACAATAGGATAAGCTGGAAATCCAGACCCGTTCCGCCAGCATGGCAACGGATACATAACAGACCAAGTGAAGGTTCAATGCCGTCTATTGAAATCTATACCCAGCCGGGCTGCCCATACTGCATCCACGCGGTCCGCCTGCTGGCGCACAAGGGTGTGCCCTTCAATGAAATCAATGCCCCGCATGGCACGCCCGAACGCGAGGAATCGATCCGCCGGTCCGGCGGGCGCACCACCGTGCCCCAGATATTCATCGACAATACCCCGATTGGCGGCTGTGATGACCTGATGGCGCTGGAACGGGCGGGTAAACTCGATACCCTTCTGGGTAAGGGCTGACACGGCACACGGACGGAGAGGGCATGATCCGGTACCAGCTACGCTGTAGCGCAGGCCATGAATTTGAAGGATGGTTCCCCGGCAGCACTGCGTTCGAACAGCAGGCCACGCGCGGCCTGCTGTCATGTCCGCAATGCGGTTCGGCGGATGTCACGCGCGCGCTGATGGCGCCGGCGGTTCATACCGCGGCCCCCCAGCCAGCCGGGGACACGCCGCCGCAACCCGCGGCCACGCCACCCGGCCATGCGTCTGGGGGAGTGCCCGACGCCATGATCGCTCTGTTACAGAAAATACGCCAGACGGTGGAGGAACACTGCGACGACGTGGGGGACCGCTTTGCCGAGGAAGCCCTGGACATGCACCGGGGCAGGAGTGCTGCACGCGGCATCTATGGCAGCATGACGCCACAGGAGCAGGCCGAACTGGATGAGGAAGGGGTGGAGGTGCACGCCATCCCGTGGGTCCGCCGGGCCGACAGCTAGAGGGAACACGCAAGCGCGCGGCACGCGTATACCGCCGCGTCACGCGCCATGTGGGGGAACGATTGGAAATGCACGACAGCAAGAGCCACAATGGTATGCGCCAGACGGGGCACCGGGTAGGCAGGCGCATCAGGCGCTGGCTGGCCACGGGCGCCATGGCCGCCTTATGCGCGGTGGCGGCCGGGGCCGGCTGCCATCCAGCCGCCCGCGCCGCGGAAGCGGAACCGGACATCATCGGCCGGTGGATGACCAAGGACCATGACGGCGTGTTCGAGATTTCACACTGCGGGAACGAGATCTGCGGAAAGCTGGCCGGTGTGCGCTATACGACCGAAATGCCGCGCGACAAGCGGGGCGAGCCTGAATGCAACCTGCCGATGCTGAACGGGTTCACCCCCGACCCGAAGGACGTGGGACACTGGAACGGGCATGTGACCGATCCCGATACGGGGCATGTCTATCATGCCAAGCTGTGGGTCTCCCAGTCGGGGGACCTGAAGCTGCGCGGTTTCGTGGCCGTGCCTTTATTTGGTGAAACCGAAACGTGGAGCCGCTATACCGGCACGATCGGCCCGGCGTGCAAACTGCCCTGACGCCCCAAAAAACAAGTCTCAACCAATAGGGATGATCGTTATTCCATGAGCTGCAATATCTCCCGCCGTGCATTCACCACCGCACTGGCTGCCGCAGGCGTGCCCGCCATATCCCGCCGCGCCGTGGCGCAGACGGCCACCACGCCCCGCACCATCTGCTATATCGGTGGCTATACCCAGCACGGACCGCCGGGGGGGGCAGGCAACGGGCAGGGTATCTCGGTGTTTGAAATGAACCCCGACACCAGCAGCCTTTCGCCGCTCATGACCTATGTGGACATCGCAAGCCCGTCCTTCATGGCCATGTCCGCTGATTTCAAGCATCTGTATGCCCTGAGCGAAATCAATGATTTCAACGCCAATGGCGAAGGCTGCGTCACGGCGTTTTCCGTCAACCGCACCAGCGGGGAACTGACCAAGCTCAACGTCGTGCGCTCGGGCGGGGCCGTGCCCGCGCATCTCAGCGTGCATGCATCGGGCAAATACGTGCTGGTGGCCAACTACATGGGCGGCACGGTCGGCGTTCTGCCCATCCACCCCGATGGCAGCCTGGGCGACCCGACCGACGTGGTGCACAATACCGGCCCGCGCATGCCCGACCGCGCGGCGGACAACCCGCCGGGCAACTTCGCCATAAGTGACCATTCCAGCGCGCATGTGCACATGGTGGCGTCCGACCCGTCAGGCCGGTATGTGCTGGCCTGCGACGCCGGGCTGGACCGGGTGTATGTGTGGACGCTGGACCTGCACACAGGCAGGCTGGTCCCCGCCAAGACGCCGTTTATTTCCATGACGCCGGGATCGGCCCCGCGCCACTTCTCCTTCAATGAGAAGGGGACGATGATCTACATTCTGGGTGAACAGGATTCGAAAGTGGTCGCCGCCACCTTCAACCCCCAGACCGGTGAAATCGTGCCCCAGCAGACCGTCAGCACCGTCACCCCGCATTTCCGGGGCAGCACGCTGGCGGCGGGCATCCTGCTCTCGCCCAAGGGCAAATACCTGTATGTGTCGAACCGGCTGGGTGATTCGCTGGCCAGCTTCCATGTAAATGACGACGGCACGCTGAACCTGGTCGAGGAAATCTGGATGCATGCCGACTATGGCCGCGCGATGATGTTCGATCCCAGTGGCACCTACCTGTTCTGCGCCAACCAGCGCAGCGATTCCGTCACCTCGTTCAAGGTCAATGCCCAGACCGGGGTGCTGGACTTCACATGGAACTTCACCCCCGTGGGCAGCCCGACGACATTCGCGTTCATGAACACGATCTGACGCCGGGCCACGGTGCACGACCGGGGCGGCGGCTGCCCTCAGTCGCGCACCATCGCCGCGATGTAGTTCACCGCCATGTCGCGGCTTTCACGCCAGCCGCCAAGGCCGGGCACCATACCCGCGGCATCAGTTATGCGCAGGCCCGCATGGGCCGCGTACTGTCCCATTTCGGCCGGGGTAATGAACTTGCGCCAGTCATGCGTGCCGACCGGCAGCAGGCGCAGGACGTATTCCGCACCGATCTTGGCCATGGCCATGGACCGCCACGTGCGGTTCATGGTCGAGACCACCAGCGCGCCCCCAGGCCGCAGCATGCCCCCCAGCATGCGCAGGAAGGCAGCCGGGTCGGTCACGTGCTCGATCACCTCCAGCACTGAAATCGCGTCAAAGCGCGCGCCTTCGGCCACCAGTTCCTCCGCACTGCCGCAACGGTAGGACAGCGGGCCTGCGGACGGGGGCAGGGGATGGCGGCGCATGTGCAGCCTGGCCGCCGTAATCGCCGCCTGCGACGCATCCAGCCCGGTCACGTCGAATCCGGCGCGGGCAAAGGCCTCGCTGGCCAGTCCCGCGCCGCAGCCAATGTCCAGCAGCGTGCGGCGCGCGCCATCATCTGCCTGTGGGGCGGGCAGGTGGCGCATGGCCCAGCCGGTGCGCAGGTCGTTCATGGCGTGCAGGGGGCGCATCGGGCCAGCCGGATCCCACCACCGGGCGGCCAGATCGCTGAAATGGGCGATCTCCTCGGGGGCGACGGAATCTGCCGACAGAACGGGCGAATCGTGATGCTGCATATGTGCACCGCCTTTCATTTGGCTTTCTCCCGCTGGACGCGGAAGCTGGGGAGATGTATGTGACGCGGCTTGCGCATAACCGCAATGCCCCGGATTGGCCAACAGGGCCGCACTCCGGATATGCTGAAGCCCGAGCCATAATGGAGCCACTATTCCGATGTCCCCTACCGTACCGCGGATCGTGATGAAATTCGGCGGCACGTCCGTCGCCGATCTTGACCGGATTCGTGCCGTCGCGGAAAAAGTCCGGAAACAGGTCGAGGCCGGGTGCGAGGTTGCCGTTGTCGTCTCCGCCATGTCTGGCGTGACCAACCGCCTTGTCGGCTACTGCCGCGATCTCTCGCCCCAGCATGATGAACGTGAATACGACACCGTCGTTGCAACGGGCGAACAGGTCACCAGTGGCCTGCTGGCCATCGCGTTGCAGAACCTTGGGATCAATGCCCGGTCCTGGCTGGGCTGGCAGATCCCGCTGCGCACGGATGACGCGCATGGCAAGGCGCGTATCGTATCCATAGATGGTGCGAACCTGATCGACAGCATGCGGGCAGGGCAGGTGCCGGTCGTCGCCGGTTTCCAGGGGATCGGCCCCGACGGGCGCATCAGCACGCTGGGGCGCGGGGGGTCCGATACTTCGGCCGTGGCGCTGGCGGCGGCCCTGAAGGCCGACCGATGCGATATCTACACCGATGTGGACGGAATCTATACAACGGACCCCCGTATTGTTACCAAGGCACGGAAGCTGGACAAGATTACCTATGAGGAAATGCTTGAACTGGCGTCCGTAGGGGCCAAGGTGCTGCAGACCCGCAGCGTGGAACTGGCGATGAAGGAGCGCGTGCGTGTGCAGGTGCTGTCCAGTTTCACCGATGGTCCGGCACCGTCAGAAGGGCATCTGCCCGGTTCATTAGTCGTGGATGAGGACGAAATCGTGGAACAGGAACAGGTCGCCGGAATTGCCTACTCCCGGGACGAGGCAAAGATTTCCGTCCGCCAGCTTCCCGATCGCCCGGGCATTGCGGCGGCGGTGTTCGGCCCGCTGGCCGATGCCAACGTGAACGTGGACATGATTGTCCAGAGCACCGGCGACGACGGGACGACCAACATGACGTTCACGATCGGCAAGGCCGATCTGGCGCGCGCCATTTCCGTGCTGGAAAGCCACCGGGACGCCACCCAGTACACGGAACTGCAGACCGATGACGACGTGGTGAAGATCAGCGTCGTGGGTGTTGGCATGCGTTCGCATGCCGGTGTCGCCAGTACGATGTTCCGCACGCTGGCCGAACGCAACATCAACGTGCAGGTCATTTCCACCAGCGAGATCAAGGTTTCGGTGCTGATCGCTTCCGAATATACCGAACTGGCGGTGCGCGCCCTGCACACCGCCTACGGCCTTGACGCAGCGTGAGCGCGGCCGGAATGTCAGACGCCACCACATCCGCCGCCCCGTCAGCCCTGACGGACCCCGCACGCCGGGCGGAAGCCCGCGCGCGCCTTGACCACCTGTGGGGACGTGGCACGCGCTTCCTGGGCAGCGAATACGCGCTGCTGGCGGGGGCGATGTCATGGGTCAGCGAACGCAACCTTGTTTCCGCCATTTCCAATGCAGGCGGCTTTGGCGTGCTGGCCTGTGGCGCGATGGAACCCGCACGCCTGGCCGAGGAAATCGCGGCGACACAGGCGCTGACCAAGCGCCCGTTCGGCGTCAACCTGATCACCATGCACCCGCAGCTTGATGCACTCGTACGCGTATGCCTTGACGCGGGCATCACCCATGTCGTGCTGGCCGGTGGCATTCCCTCCGGCCCGGTCATCCGCGCCATCAAGGAAGGCGGGGCAAAGGTCATCGCCTTTGCACCGGCACTGGTGCTGGCCAAGCGTCTTGTGCGCCTTGGCGTTGATGCGCTGGTGATCGAGGGATCGGAAGCGGGTGGGCATGTCGGCCCGGTCTCGCTGACCGTTCTGGCGCAGGAAATCCTGCCCCACATCCATGACGTGCCGATCTTTGTCGCAGGGGGACTGGGACGTGGAGACGCCATCCTGTCATACCTTGAACAGGGGGCGTCGGGCGCGCAGCTTGGCACCCGCTTTGCCGCATCAAGGGAAAGCATCGCGCATGAAAATTTCAAGAAGGCCTTCATCCGCGCCAATGCTCGCGACGCGGTGACGTCCGTTCAGCTTGATGAACGCTTTCCGGTCATTCCGGTACGCGGGCTGAACAACGCGGGCACGCGCAACTTCCTGCAGCACCAGGCGGAAACGCTGCGCCGTTTCCAGTCTGGCGAACTGACCAAGGAAGCCGCCCAGCTGGACATCGAACATTTCTGGGCTGGCGCGCTGCGCCGCGCCGTGGTGGATGGTGATGTCGAAAATGGTTCCGTCATGGCGGGACAGTCGGTCGGCATGATCACGGGCGAGCAGTCAGTCGGTGAGATTATCAAGGAACTGGTCGATCAGGCCATTGATGCCCTGATCCGTCAGGATGAGAGGGCCCGCTACGGATGAGCGACGGCAAACGCAATTTCCGCCCCAACCCCGCACAGGGTACGACAGCCCCGACGCCCGGCACGACGACCATCGCATCGGTCGGGGACATTCTGCGTGCGCGGCGCGAGGAGCTGGGGTGGAAACTGCCCGATGTCGCGGCATGGCTGCGCATCCGCCTGCCATACCTGGAGGCACTGGAATCAGGCCGTCCCGGTGAGCTGCCCGGTAGCGCCTATGCCGTTGGCTTCCTGCGCACTTATGCCAAGGCGCTGGACCTGGAATCCGAACAGCTGGTTGAACGCTTCAAGGTCGAAAGCCGTGGCGCGTTTACCCGTCGGTCCGAACTGTCCTTTCCCGTGCCGCTGCCCGAACGGGGGCTGCCGACCGGGGTGCTGCTGCTATGCGGCCTCGTGATTCTAGTGGTGGCCTATATCGGCTGGTACAGGCTGACCGGCACGGATGGCCTGCATGACATACCCACCAAGCTGACGCTGCCGGGGCTGTCCTCATCCACCACCGCGTCGCCGCAGGTGGCGTCCGTCCTGCCCCCGGCTGCGGAACGGCCAGAGCCACAGCCGCTGCCCCAGCAGGAACGTGACGCCTTGACCGGCACGCCGTCGTCCGTGCCCATGCCACAGGCCGCGTCGGCCGAGCCACCCGCACCGGCCACCCCCACGCAGCCGCTGGAAAAAATGGGCGAGGACCGTAACGTGCTGGCACAGCAGGCCGCCGCTGCCGCGCAGCCCGCGACCGCAACGGACGGGGTAACCCTGAATGCGACCGCCATGACATGGGTGCAGGTACGCAGGCCCGGTGGCCCGGTGCTGTATGACCACACGATGCAGCCCGGTGAGACATGGCAGACCCCGCCGGACCAGACCGGCCTTGTGCTGACGGTTGGCAACGCGGGCGGCCTGACGCTTGTGGCCGGTGGCGTTACGACACAGCCATTGGGCCGTAACGGGGAAGTCCGGCACAACATTCCCCTAAGCCCCGCAGCCGTGGCGGACGGGTCGGTCATGCATGCCGCCCCCGCGCCCGTCATCCACCCACCGGGGCCTTCACCCGTAACCGATTCATCGGCTATTGGCGCAACACCCATGACGGGAAATGGCAATAATCTTTCTCCGCCCCTCCCGCAGCGCATCAATCCGGAGTAGAATGGTCTCCACGGCATGGTCCCCTGATGGTCACCATGCCGGAAACCGGCATGTAACAGATCCCCGGGTCGTGCCGCCCCGCCACGGCGGGCCGGAGCACAAACCGCCGCCTTATCTGGAGGGCACATAATGAGCAGCTATCGTCCTTATCAGCACATCGAACGCCGCAAGTCGCGGCAGATCCATGTCGGCAGCGTGCCGGTCGGTGGTGACGCCCCGGTTTCGGTCCAGACCATGACCAATACCCTGACCACCGACGCCGAGGCCACGATCGCGCAGATCCGCCGCGCCGAACTGGCGGGTGTGGACATCGTGCGCGTCTCCTGCCCCGATGAGGACAGCACGAAGGCGCTGGCCGAAATCGTGCGTGAAGTGAATGTGCCGATCGTGGCCGACATCCACTTCCACTACAAGCGCGCCATCGAGGCCGCGAAGGCCGGCGCCGCGTGCCTGCGCATCAACCCCGGCAACATCGGCAGCGCCGAGCGCGTGCGTGAAGTCGTGAACGCGGCGAAGGACCACAACTGCTCCATCCGCATCGGCGTGAATGCCGGTTCGCTGGAAAAGCACCTGCTGGAAAAATATGGCGAGCCGAACCCCGACGCGCTGGTGGAAAGCGCGCTGGAACACGCCAAGATCCTTGAAGATCATGATTTCCATGAATTCAAGATCAGCGTGAAGGCATCCGACGTGTTCATGGCGGTCGCGGCCTACCAGCAGCTGGCCGATGTATGCGACCATCCGCTGCATATCGGCATTACCGAAGCGGGCAGCAAGCGCGCGGGCACGGTCAAGTCCTCCATCGGGCTGGGTAACCTGCTGTGGTCGGGCGTGGGTGACACCATGCGCGTCTCGCTTTCGGCGGAGCCGGAAGAGGAAGTGCTGGTCGGCTGGGATATCCTGAAGTCGCTGGGCCTGCGCCACCGTGGCGTGAAGATCATTTCCTGCCCGTCCTGCGCGCGTCAGGGCTTCAACGTGATCGAGACCGTGCAGACGCTGGAAGACCGGCTGGCGCATATCAAGACGCCCATGACGCTGTCCATCATCGGCTGCGTGGTCAATGGCCCCGGTGAGGCGCTGATGACCGATATTGGTGTGACCGGTGGCGGTTCGGGCCGCCATATGGTCTATTCCGCCGGCAAGCAGGACCACACCATGCCCGCGGGCGACATGATCGAACACATTGTCGAACTGGTGGAAAAGAAGGTGGAGCAGCTTGCAGCCGCCGACGCCAGCAACACCCCCGCCGAGGAAATGGCCCGCGAAGCCACCATGTCCACCGCTGACTGAAGACACGCGGCGCGCCATGGTTCCGGCGCGTCGCCCAACCGGGCCGGCCCCATGGGGCATGGGCCGGGTTCAATGCAGGAATATCGCTTAGTGAGCAGCTTACAGCCCGTTCGTGGCACCCACGACCTGATCGGTGAGGACCGCAGGCGTTTTACCCATGTTGTCGAAACCGCCCGCCGCATTGTCGGTCTGTACGGGTTTGACGAATGGGCGACCCCGGTTTTTGAAGACACACGGGTCTTTTCACGCTCGCTGGGCGATACGTCCGATGTCGTGTCCAAGGAAATGTACACGTTCGAGGACCGGGGCGGCGAATCCCTGACCCTGCGCCCCGAGGGGACAGCCGCCATCTGCCGCGCGCTGGTCACCAACGGGCTGACGCAGTCCCTGCCGCAGAAGGTGTTCTATGCCGGGCCGATGTTCCGTTATGAACGCCCGCAGAAAGGACGTTACCGGCAGTTCCACCAGATTGGCGCGGAACTGCTGGGCGCCGCCGAGCCACTGGCCGATGCCGAAGTCATCGCCATGGGCCGCGACGTGCTGCAGGCGCTGGGTATTGCGCATGACGTGGTGCTTGAACTCAATACACTGGGTGACATGGCCAGCCGCGATGCGTGGCGGACCGCGCTGATCGCCTATTTCAGCGAACGCCGCGCCGAACTGTCCCCCGACAGCCAGGCCCGGCTGGAACGCAACCCGCTGCGTATCCTGGACAGCAAGGCCGCACAGGACCGCGCCCTGCTGGCCGATGCGCCTATGATCGCCGATTTCCTGACGCCGGACGCCCGGACATTCTGGGATGACTTGCGCCGGACACTGGATGTAATGGGCGTGAAATTCCGTGAAAACCCGCGTATCGTGCGCGGGCTGGACTATTACGGGCATACCGCCTTTGAATTCGTGACCGAACGGCTTGGCGCGCAGGGCACCGTGCTGGCGGGTGGCCGCTATGACGGGCTTGTGGCCGAAATGGGTGGACCTGCCACGCCTGCCATTGGCTGGGCTGGAGGGATCGAGCGCCTGTCCATGCTGCTGGAGGAAATCCCGGCGGAGCCGCGCCCGGTTGCCGTCATTCCCATGGGGGCGGATGCGCAGGCTGCGGCCATTACCGTATTGCAGGCGGTGCGCGGGGCAGGGGTGCGGGCGGAAACGTCCTATCGCGGCAACATGAAGCGCCGGATGGAACGCGCCAACCGCATGAACGCAACCCATGCCATCGTCATCGGCAGTGACGAGATCGCGCGCGGCGTGGTGCAGGTCAAGGATCTGGACAACGGGCAGCAGACCGAGGTGCCGATGGATGGCGTGGCCGCCTTCCTTATGTCCGGAACACCCAAGAAGGCCTGACCGTGGCAAAGTTTGACGACCGTCTGGACCGTATCGTCGCCCGGTGCGAGGAATTGCAGGCCCTTCTGGCGGAAGGAATGTCGGGGGCTGATTTCAGCCAGGCTTCACGTGAATACGCGGAACTGGAACCGATCGTAACCCGCGTAAACGCCCTGCGTACGGCAGAGCAGGCTGAACACGACGCCAGCCAGATGCTGACCGATCCCGAACTGCGGGAACTGGCGGAAGCCGAACTGGATACCCTGCGTCGGCAGATCCCTGAATTACGCCATGATATCCGTCTGGCCATGCTGCCACGTGACGAGGCGGATGAGCGCAGCGCCATTCTGGAAATCCGGCCCGCTGCCGGTGGGGATGAGGCGGGGCTGTTCGCAGCCGAACTGTTTGGCGCCTATCAACGCTATGCCGACCAGCGTGGCTGGCGGTTCGAGGTGCTGGAATATGACCAGTCCGAACTCGGCGGCCTGCGTGAAGGGATCGCCAGTATTACCGGGCGGGGCGTATTTGCCCGGCTGAAATACGAATCCGGTGTGCACCGCGTGCAGCGCGTACCCGCAACCGAAAGCCAGGGCCGCATCCATACATCCACCGTGACAGTCGCCGTCCTGCCCGAAGCGGAAGAAGTGGATGTAGAGGTCAATGAGGGCGATCTGCGCATTGATGTCTATCGGGCATCAGGGGCAGGGGGGCAGCACGTCAACAAGACCGAGAGTGCGGTGCGCATCACCCATCTGCCCACCAATATCGTGGTGGCGATGCAGGAAGAAAAAAGCCAGCACAAGAACCGTGCCAAGGCGATGAAGATCCTGCGCGCGCGCCTGTATGAACGTAACCGTGCCGCAGCCCACGAAACCCGCGCCGCCGATCGCCGCGCGCAGGTTGGCACGGGCGACCGGTCGGAACGTATCCGGACCTACAACTTCCCGCAGGGACGCGTGACCGACCACCGCATCGGGCTGACACTGTACAAGATCGATCGGGTGATGGCGGGGGAATTCGATGAATTCGTCGATGCACTGACACAGGAAGAACAGGCCGCCCTTCTGGCGGCGGATGATAACTGACGGCCCTATGATGTCGGTGCGGCGCACAGGCTGCTGCGGCCGGGATGGCGTTCGACCACATCCGGGTCATCCGGGTCGGCCAGATAGAATTCGGTGAAATTGCGCGCGCCAAGGGCGACAAGGTGGTGGCCATCGGGTTCATGCAGCACGCCTTCGCCACTGACCTGATGGATCTCGACCTTGCCCCCGGGGCGGCGGATCGTGATCTCACCACACAGGGCGTAACTGTGGTTCACGCGGCTGACTGCCGTTTCCACATGGGCGATCTGGGTGGGATGATCATGGTCAAGGCGGAAGGTCGCGACCAGCTGCTCATCCACATACAGGCGCGAGGTTTCGGATATTTCACCATCACCGTACCCATCCTCGACCTCAAACGACCCGGCCAGCGCTGGCGTTGCAAGGCAGGCGCACAGCATGGTGACGATCAGGGTCCGCACGGGGCGTAATGAAACAGCGGGCAGTTGCATGATGCCCCAGTATGCCGGAAATCAGCCGCGATGAAAGATGCCATGAAACAGACGCCCACAAATTTGCGCCATCTTCTGTCCGACGCCACCAACCGCCTGCGCGCCGCAGGCATCGAATCCCCCCAGCGCGAGGCCCGGCTGCTGGCTGCCCATGCCACGGGCACCGATCTGGCAGGGCTGTTGCGTATTGATACCGTGCCACCAGCGGACCATGCCACGTTCCTGCAGATTTTGCAGCGTCGCCTGCATCATGAACCGATGGCCTATATCATCGGGCACACGGGTTTCTGGTCACTGGATCTGGCGGTGTCACCGGCAACCCTGATTCCGCGCGCCGATACGGAAACGCTGGTGGAAGCCGTGCTGGAACACCTGCCGGACCATAATGCCGCGCTGCGTGTGCTGGATATCGGGACAGGCACGGGTTGCCTGCTGCTGGCGGTGCTGGCGGAATATCCGCAGGCCACGGGGATTGGCACCGACCTCAACCCCGATGCCACGCGCCTTGCCATGCGCAATGCCGCACGCAACGCTCTTTCGGCACGATGCGACATGCTGTGCTGCAACTGGGCCGATGGGGTCATGGGGCCATTCGACCTGATCCTGAGCAATCCGCCCTATATTCCCCATGCCGACCTGAACGGCCTCATGCCCGAAGTGGTGCGTCATGAACCCGCACGCGCGCTGGATGGCGGGACGGACGGACTGGTCGCGTATCGCGCGCTGGCTGCGATTTTGCCCGGGCTGCTGGCGCCGGGCGGGATCGCGGTGCTGGAACTGGGCATAGGCCAGGACCACAGCGTGCCCGCCCTTATGCACGATGGAGGGTTGCAGGTACTGGAAGTCCGCCCTGATCTGGGGGGAATAGGGCGCGCGCTGGTGGTGAAAAAATAATTTGGCAGACTGAAACAGGCGGGATATAGTGCGACGGCGCAGGAAACACGAACTGCAACCCTATATGCTGTTCCGTTTCCGCGTGGGTGATCCCGATTGCAAAACAGAAAAGCTGGCGTGATGAACCGGAATGGTTCCGCCATGCGCAGGGATCCGCGTCCGGCGTCATACCGGACAACCACTATGGCAACAGACGGGACGGACAGACCGCCCCACGGTCCAGGGCAGCGCCAGCGACCGGCAACAGGAAAGTGCTGCGACAGCTTATGAACATGAAACGCATGCGAGGCCGTCACAATCGTTCGGGCGGCAGCAATGGCGGAAGCGTACGCCATAACAATGGCCAGATCCCGTTGAACCGCAACCATGTCTTCGACAGCAACGGGCCTGACCTGCGTGTGCGCGGTACGGCGCAGCAGCTGTTTGAAAAATACCTGCAGCTGGGCCGCGACGCCAGCAGTACGGGCGACCGCGTCATGGCGGAAGCCTATTTCCAGCATGCCGAACATTACTTCCGCATTCTCAACGCCATGACGCAGGCGGCACAGCAGAGCCAGCAGGAACGTCAGGAACGCATGGCCGCCCGCCAGCAGCGTCCCATTGACAACCGCCAGCCCATGGAAACCAGCGCCGAGGAAGGGGCCGAACAGCCCGCCATCGCGCAGGCCCCGGAACCTGCGGAAACCGCCCCGCAACCCACCGTGGCCAGCGAACCCGTACCCGCCCCGGCACCGCGCGCACCCCGTGCCCCACGTCGGAACAGCCGTACCAAGCCGCCGGTTGAAAAGAAAGAAGAACTGGAATCCACACCGTCGTGAACCGGTATAGCCCCGTCCGCACCATCGGGCGGGGCTGATATACCGGTAATGCTGACCGGTCTACGGTTCCGAAACGCTACGCCTGATAAATGAATGCGCGCCCGCGGGTCGGGTAATATGGCCCGGCCATGCCGCTACGGTGCAACGCCGTAAGATCCATGTGCCCACGCAAAACGGGGACTTTGTGGATACCGTCTTCAGGCGTGAGGATTGACCAGACGCCAGACCTTGCGCTTGCGTCCATCACTGACATCCGGGGCATCTTCTACCGTGACCAGCCCCTGATTACGCAGCGCCTGCAACGCCAGCCGGGCATGGTAGGTGCCCAGTTCAGGGAACAGGTCACCGATTTCACGCACTGAACGGGCTTTCCCGTCCGACAGGATCTTCAGTACGATCTGTCGCTTGCTGTCATGATTTGTCATGCGCCAGGATCGATGCTGAAAAAAAGTCATGGGCTTTCTATACCAGATCCGTCCCCAATGGCCTAGCGCCGATGCATCCCCTGCTACACCGGTTGCGCCAGAACGGCGCGGATGGCAGCGGTCAGTTTGCCCAGTTCGGACGTGGTTATGTTAAAAGCCGGCGTCAGATAGACGATATTACGGAAGGGCCGCACCCAGACCCCCTGCGCGATCAGGGCGGTCTTCAGCGCATTCATGTCACGTATGCGGTCCAGTTCCACCACACCGATCGCCCCCATGACGCGCACATCCACCACATGGGGCAGCCTGCGGCAGGGTTCCAGTTCGGTGCGCATCTGCCGGGCAATGCGCGCGACCCCGGCCAGGCAGTCTTCACGTTCAAACAGGTCCAGCGAGGCATTGGCGCAGGCACACGCCATGGCATTGGCCATGAAGGTCGGCCCGTGCATGAGCGCGTGCAGCGGGTTATCCGACAGGAACGCATCAAACACATGCGCGCGCGCCACAGTGGCAGCCAGCGCCATCGTACCCGCCGTCAAGGCCTTGGACAGCGTGATGATATCCGGCACGATCCCAGCCTGTTCACATGCGAACATGGTGCCGGTGCGGCCAAACCCGGTGAATATTTCATCCAGTATCAGCAGGACGCCATGCCGGTCCGCCAGCATGCGCAGGTTGCGCAGCACATCGGGGGAATGGAACAGCATGCCGCCCGCGCCCTGCACCAGTGGCTCGACAATAATCGCGGCAATACTGTCGCCTGCTTGCGCCAGCAGTTCATCCAGCGCCCGCACGCTGTCCGCATCCACTGGCAGGTCGGCAATGAAATGTTCGGGCAGCGCGCCCTGATACAGGGAATGCATGCCTTCTTCGGGGTCACAGACGGCCATGGTAGCCATCGTGTCGCCATGATAGCCACCACGGAAGGCCAGCAACCGTGTCCGGCCCGTCCGGCCACGGTTCAGCCAGTACTGGATGGCCATTTTCATCGCGACCTCGACCGCGACGGAACCGGAATCGGTAAAGAAAACCCGTTCCAGATCCCCCGGCAGCAGGGCAGCCAGACGGCTGGCCAGTGTCAGCGCAGGTTCATTGACCAGGCCGCCGAACATGACATGCGGCATGCATTCAAGCTGTGCGCTGACGGCGGCACGGATATGGGGATGGTTATAGCCATGGCACGCTGTCCACCATGACGCGATGCCATCAATCAGTTCCGACCCGTCCGCCAGCGTGATGGTGCGTCCATGCGTGCTAACGGCGGGAAGGGGGGGCAGGGTGGTCTGCATCTGGGTATAGGGCAGCCAGACATGCTTCATGCCGCGTTCCAGCCATCGGGGTCCCTGCATGTGGCTACTCCATGATATTACGTGGGCGGGATTGACCGGGGCTGCGCGCTCCGGCAGGAGAATGCGCTTCATGGCCCGTTTTGATCCAATTTTCCAGACCGCGCTCGACCATATGGCGGATACGCACACCCGCCGCGTGCTGCGCCCCGTGCAGCATGTGGGGGCGGCCACCGTTATCCGTGACGGGCGCGAACTGGTCAATTTCTCATCCAATGACTATCTGGGCCTGTCCCACCATCCCGTGCTGCGTGCCCGCGCCGCCGAATGGCTGCAGCAGGACGGAACCGGGTCGGGGGCATCGCGCCTTGTGACCGGGACCAGCCCGCGCCACATGCAGGTCGAGGCACGACTGGCTGCATTCAAGGGGTGCGAGGCGGCCGTGATCCTGGCCAGCGGGTGGCAGGCCAATGCCTCCGTCCTTGCTGCTCTGCTGCGGCTGGCGGCGGGGCAGGGCGAGCCACCGCTGGTTTTCACCGACCGGCTGAACCATGCCAGTCTGCATCAGGGCTGCATGGCGGCTGGGGTGCGGCAGATCCGTTTCCGCCATAATGACCTTGGGCATCTGGACAGCCTGCTTGAACGCCACGCGGGTGACACGCGCGCCATGCGGGTGATCGTGACCGAAAGCGTGTTCAGCATGGATGGCGACCGTACCGATATTGCGCAGCTAGGCGCACTTGCCCGGCGGCATGGCGCCTTTACCTATGTTGATGAAGCCCACGCCACCGGCGTGCTTGGCCCGCAGGGACGCGGACTGTGCGCGGGACACGAAATTGATCTGGTCATGGGGACGTTCAGCAAGGCGCTGGGCGGTTTCGGGGCCTATGTGGCCGGGTCTCGGGTCCTGTGTGAGTGGCTGATGAACGCCTGTTCGGGATTCGTATTCACCACCGCGCCACCGCCTGCGGTACTGGGGGCGATGGATGCGGCGCTGGAACTGGTGCCCACGCTGGACGAAGCACGGGCGCGACTGGCCCGCAATGCCGACCATATCCGCAGCGTGATCCACGACTGCGGCCTGTCATCAGGACCGTCCGCCACCCAGATCATACCCATCCTGATAGGGGAGGCCACAGACGCACTGGCATTCGCAGCCCGGCTGGAGGCCCACGGCATCCTTGCCACCGCCATCCGTCCCCCTACCGTGCCCCCAAATGGCAGCCGCATACGGCTGGCGCTGAGTGCCGCCCATACCGGCAGCATGGTTGACCAGCTGGCCCGCGCCATCACCCTTGCCGCCCGGGAGCGTGCATGACCATGGATGCCGCCTCCCTCCCGATTGCGCTGGTGCATGGCTGGGCCTTTGATCCGACATTCTGGGATGCAACCCGTACTGCCCTTGGTCCGGCGCGCACGACATGCACCGATTTCGGCTTCTTCACCCCGCAATCCACGCTGGTGCTGCCACAGGTACCCTATATCGGGGTGGGACATTCACTGGGTGCGCTGTGGCTGCTGCGCCACCATGGTCCCCTGTGCCGGGGACTGGTACTGATAAACGGTTTCAGCCGGTTCGGGACGGCTGCCGACTTTCCCCATGGCATTCCCCGCCGCGTGATTGAACGCATGCATACCGGCCTGATACGGGAACCCGAAGGGCTGCTGCACAGCTTTCGCCTGCGTGCCGGCATTGATACCCCGCTACCATCCCATATCGAACGCGCCCGGCTGGAGCAGGGACTGATGGCACTGATGGACATGGATTGCAGGACCGACCTGCAACGGGTCACATGCCCGGTCCATGTCATTGCCGGAACGGACGACGCCATTGCGCCGCCCGCGCTGACCCGTGCCTGCTTTCCCCCTGGCTGCGGCATGGAAACCCAATGGATCGACGGGGGACACCTTCTGCCGCTGACCCATACCGCAACCTGCGCCCACGCCATTATGGCCATGACCGGACGGATAACCGCACCATGACCCGCAAGGACCGCATCGCCGCCCGTTTTGACGCGGCACAGGGATATGAACAGGCCGCCCGCGTCCAACGCATTGCGGCGCGCGAACTGGCACACCGCATTGCCGCCCATCATGCCCCCGGCGGCACGCCCGCCCGTATTCTGGAGATCGGCTGCGGTACAGGCTTCCTGACCCGTGAACTGCGCCGGCTGTTTCCGGCAGCCCATATCACTGCCACCGACATCGCCCCCACCATGCTGGACCGCACGGGACGGCAAATGGCCGATGATGACAGGCTGTCGCTGCACCGCATGGATGCCGAAGCCCCGGACGTGGAAGGCCCGTTTGACCTGATCTGTTCCAGCATGGCCATGCAGTGGTTTCCCCACCGGCCACGGACGTTGCGCATGCTGGGCAACCTGCTGGCGCCGGGCGGTCAGATGGCGCTTTCCACGTTGTGCGTAGGCAGTTTCCGGCAATGGCGGGACGCATATGCGCAGGCCGGGGTTGTGTGTCCCGTGCCGGATTATCCTGCCATCGAACAGCTACAGGCCGAATGGCCTGCCGGTGGCGCGGGGATGTGGCACGATACCGAGGTTGTCGATACACCGGCCACCCCACTGGCCTTCGTGCGGGAACTGCGCGCCATCGGGGCCACGCATACGGACCACGCGCCCGCCACGGGTGGTCAGTTGCGCCGCGTAATGACAGCAGCGGCTGGAACGGATGGACCGTTTACCGTGTCCTATCAGGTGGGCTATGGGCTGTTCCGCCGCGCGCTCTGGCCCGGCGTGTTCGTTACCGGCACGGATACGGACGTGGGCAAGACGGTGACATCCGCGACATTGGTAAAGGCATGGGACGCGGCTTACTGGAAACCGTTGCAGAGCGGGACGGATGACGCGCCATCTGACAGCATGGGCGTACGGCAGCTGGCGGGACTGGACCCGGCACGCCTTTACCCACCGGCCGCCACGTTCGGGGCATCGCTGTCGCCCGAGGATGCGGCCCATGTAGCCCATACCCGTATCGATCCCGCCATGATCACCCTGCCGCGCCATGTGGCCAGCAAGGGGCCGCTAGTGGTGGAAGGGGCAGGCGGCGTGTTTGTGCCGATTGCCGAAAATTACCTGATGGTCGACCTCATGGCCCGGCTGGCCCTGCCGGTCGTGCTGGTGGCGCGCAGCCAGCTTGGCACGATCAACCATACGCTGCTCAGCCTTGCGGCATTGCGGGCGCGTGGGCTGCATGTCGCGGGCGTGATCCTGAACGGTCCACCCGAACCCCATGGCCGCAGCGCCATCGAACGCCATGGCCGGGTCCGCATACTGGCTGAATTCCCGACCATGACCCCCATGGGGCCGGATGCGGTGGCGCAACTGGCTACCCGCCTGCCCACATGGGAGCAGGTGGCACGGGATACGCCCTGAAGACCAATTCAGGAAAAACAGGACTGCCTGGAGCTTTTTTGGGAAAGCTTCACCGAAAACTTTTCACGGACCTGAGGCGGGCTTTTCAGTAACGCCGGATCAGGCCCGCCAGCGTGCCCTGCACGCTGACACGCCCGGCAGGCAGCACGCGGGTTTCATAACGGCTGTTGGCAGGGATCAGCGCGATATCGCTGCCCTCGTGCCGCAGACGCTTCAGCGTGACTTCCATCCCATCGATCAGGGCCACGACAATCTGTCCGTCCGTTGCATGCATGCCTTCACGGATGATGACCATGTCACCGTCCAGAATGCCCGCCTCCTGCATCGAATCCCCCGCGACTTCCAGCGCGTAATGACTGGCTTTGCCCAGCATGTCGGCCGGAACGGCGATGCGGGCGGTTTCCGGTGTAATGGCTTCAATGGGGTTACCGGCGGCAATCCGCCCCACAAAGGGTACATCCACCACCAGCATTTCGGGAGCGGGCAGACCGGGAACCGGGGCAGGTGAATCGGACGGAGCCGGCGCGGGCGGCACTTCGATATCAGGCAGGCGCAGGATTTCCAGCGCACGGGCGCGATGATGCCTGCGATGGAGGAAACCGCGTTCCTCCAGCGCAGAAATCAGGCGGTGAATACCGGATTTGGAGCGCAGGCCCAGCGCGTCCTTCATTTCATCAAAGGACGGGGAAAAACCCGTCCTGCGCAGGTGGCTGTCGATAAACAGCAAAAGTTCATGTTGTTTCTTCGTAAGCATGCCACATGTCCTTTTGCCGTTACCGGTGTCACCCGGACTGAAATATGATGGAACAAACCAAAAACCTGTTCCTGTGTTCTATATTGGTTCCCCATGCCGCGTCAACCGGCGTGACGACCTATTCCAGAACGCGATCAATACGGATCATGTCGCACGGTTCCCCCGCCTTTGCCGCAGGGGCATGGGGTGCACGCAGGATCAGGGCACCACTTTGCGCCAGCACATGCAGCATGGCCGAATCCTGTATGGCGAAGGGGGTCGCCACCAGCCGCCCATCCGAATCATAACCAAGTTCCGCGCGCAGGTGATCCATGCGCCGGTCGTTTTCCGGCACGTCCGCCCCCAGTATCGCCCGTTCGCGCGGCACAATCGGGGTCGCCAGTCCCGCCATGCGGCGCAGGGCGGGCAGGATGAACACGACCGAACAGACAAACGCCGCCACCGGATTGCCCGGCAGGCCGACAAACGGCAGGCGGCCCAGATGCCCGTACATGAGCGGACGCCCCGGCCGCATGGCGATTTTCCAGAAATCGGTTTTCAGCCCGACCTGTTCCAGTCCGCGCCGCACAAGGTCATGGTTACCGACACTCGCGCCGCCTGCGGTCACCAGCATATCCACGCCATCAACCATGCGTTCCAGCGTGGCAAGGTCGGCCATGTCGTCACGCAGCACCGGCAGCATGACCGGGTCCGCGCCCGCCGCGCGCAGCAGGGCGGCCAGCATGGGGGTGTTGGAATTGGCGATCTGTCCCGCCCCGATCCCGCTTCCGGGCAGCAGCAGTTCATCACCCGTCGCGGCAATGGCCACGCGCGGGCGGCGCGTCACCTGCACCCATGCATGATTGGCTGCGGCGGCAAGGCCGATGTCGCGCGCCGACAGCCTGCGCCCTGCGGGGATGATTTCCTGGCCTTCGGCAAAGTCCTGGCCCCTGCGCCGGATATAGGTGCCGGGGCGCAAGGTGGTGGTCGTGGTGACAGATGTGCCGTCCGCCTGCGCATTTTCCTGTATTACGATGGCGTCCGCACCGGGGGGGACGACCGCGCCGGTGAATATGCGCACGCATTCACCCGATTCCACCGTGCCATCGAAGGGATGACCCGCGGGCGCTGCGCCAATGCAGGTCAGGCGCGCGCCCTGTGCCGACAGGTCGGCCGTGCGCACGGCGTACCCATCCATGGATGAGACATCAGCCGGGGGATTGGACAGCCGGGCGATGACCGGGGCCGCGCTGACGCGCCCACAGGCATCGGTCAGGGCCACGACCTCGGATGGCAGGGGAAACACCCCGTCCAGAATCCGTTCGCGCGCTTCCGAGACGCTCAACATCGTGCACTGCGCTCCTTTTTTACCCATTGTGTGCGAATTTAATCAGAAATATTGGCCAAAGCGCTTGACCTGCGCCTTGTGTATGCGCATTTTCCGCCCACTTGAACCACTGCTGTACCTGAATGTTCCAGCAGCGGCAAAGCAGTGCTGAGGATATCATGGCCAAGACCAACACCATCCAGATCAAACTCGTCTCCACGGCGGACACCGGCTACTTCTACGTGACCAAGAAAAACGCCCGCGCCCAGACCGGCAAGATGGAAATGCGCAAATACGACCCCGTCGCCCGCAAGCACGTGGCCTTCCGCGAAGCGAAGATCAAATAATCTTCCGCGCAAACGGATACAAAAAAACCCCGGTAGTTTTTCCGGGGTTTTTTTGTGCCTGCCAGACGGGCGATCAGTACAGGTGGTCGTGCTCCCCATAGGGAACGACGATTTCATCCTGCCGGGCCAGATTCTGCATGGAGCGCGCGCGTTCATCCAGCAGGTCGGTATCCAGCGCCCCTTCCTTCAGCCCGCGCACGCGGCGCAGCCAGACTTCCTGTTCCGCCGCGGCATCTTTCTGGGCGGATCGTGCTTCGTCCAGCAGGTGAAGCTGTGCGGCATAGCTGTGCAGCCCATGTTCACCCCGCATGACATTCCAGCCGAAATAGGCTGTAAGCCCGATGAACAGGGCAGGGGGGATGGTCGCCCCCAGCACGCGCTTCATGATCTTGCCCAGCTGCATCGTAACCCTTTCCCCGCCATATCCTGTTGCCGGACGGGATTACCCCGTCCGGCATGGGATGTCACCCGTTCTTCAGGATCGTGCGCCCGGCATAACGGGCGGCCGTGGCCAGTTCGTTCTCGATACGGATCAGCTGGTTGTATTTCGCCGTCCGGTCCGAACGCGAAAGCGACCCGGTCTTGATCTGCCCGCAATTGGTCGCCACCGCCAGATCGGCGATGGTGCTGTCTTCCGTCTCACCCGAACGGTGGCTCATCACCGCCGTGTAACCGGCATGCTGCGCCATCTGCACGGCTTCCAGCGTCTCGCTCAGCGTACCGATCTGGTTGACCTTGACCAGCAGGGAATTGGCGACGCCGGCCTTGATGCCACGACGCAGGCGGTCGGGATTGGTCACAAACAGGTCATCACCCACCAGTTGCAGCTTGTGGCCAAGATTGGCAGTCAGTTCGGCCCAGCCTTCCCAGTCGTCTTCCGCCAGCCCATCCTCGATGGAGATGATGGGGTAGCGGGCGGAAAGATCGGCCAGGTAGGCGATCATGCCAGCGGCATCGAGGCTCTTGTCCTCGCCCTTCAGTTCATAACGCCCGTTCTTGTAAAACTCGGTCGCGGCGCAATCCAGTGCAAAGGTCACGTCGTCACCGGGGCGGTATCCTGCCGCCTCGACCGCGCGCATCATGAAGCCCAGTGCCTCATCGGCCGATTTCAGCGCGGGCGCGAACCCACCTTCATCACCGACATTGGTGTTGTAACCGGCACCTGACAGGCTTTTCTTCAACTGGGCAAAGATTTCCGACCCCATGCGGATCGCATCCGTCACCGTGGGCGCGCCCACGGGCTGGATCATGAATTCCTGAATGTCGATGGGATTGTCGGCATGTTCGCCACCATTGATGATGTTCATCATCGGCACGGGCAGGGTGCGGGCATACACGCCCCCGACATAGCGGTACAGCGGGGTCTGCAGTTCCTCGGCCGAAGCCTTGGCCACCGCCAGCGACACGCCCAGAATCGCGTTTGCCCCCAAGCGGGACTTGTTGGGTGTGCCATCGAGGTCGATCATCGCCTCGTCAATGGCAACCTGGTCGGTCGATTCCACGCCCTGCAGGGCTTCAAGGATTTCATGCTCGACATGACCCGCAGCCTTGAGCACACCCTTGCCGCCATAGCGTTTCGGGTCACCATCACGCAGTTCAACAGCTTCATGCGCACCGGTGGACGCGCCTGAAGGAACCGCAGCCCGACCTTTTGCGCCGGATGCCAGTTCGACATCCACCTCGATGGTGGGATTGCCACGACTGTCGAGTATTTCGCGGGCGATGATATCGATAATGGCGCTCATGGTATCTGTTTCCTCAGATTTGACATTATGGGGATACGGCATACGACCGCATGCATATCCTGCCCACACGATAACAGATGCCGCGCATCATGCCAGAGTAGGCTATGCACAACATAACAAGATAGGAGAGACCCGCCGTGAAACGCCTGCCACTGCTTGCCATCGTCACTGCGCTGGCAAGCCTGCTGCCACTGGTTGGCTGCACATGCGCGATCCTGTTCCTGACCCCCGACCATACGCCGCGCCTGCTGACGGCTGCTGTCGGGTACGGGGCGGTGATGCTGTCCTTCCTTGGCGCGGTCCACTGGGGGCTGGCGCTGGAACAGCCCGACATCATCCCTGCGGGCGGCACGCAGCGCCTGACCAACCTGCGTCTTGCCATGGGGGGTGCCCCTGCCTTCATCGGCTGGGTGGGGCTGTGTGCGGCAACGGTTCATGAACTGATCGGGCTGCTGATCCTGATCGTGGGATTTGCCGCCACCGCCGTGGTGGAACGCATGGCGTGGCAACGCGGGGCCATGCCGCGCGGTTACATGACATTGCAGTGGTTTGTCATATGCCTGGCGGAACTGTGCTTTCTGGCCATGCTCGCGGCCTGCATGGGCATGCGGCCGCATTGATATGCCGGCAGATCATAACGACGTTTCTGGTGACGATTTTTTTAGAAAGCCTTGAAAGAACGCCGCCTTTTTTGAAAAAAGGCGGCGCCCGAAAACTTCTGTTCCGTATCAGTGATTTTTAATACTTGCCAATCCAGACAATAAAAAACCCCGGCATGCATCGCATACCGGGGTTTTTCGTATTCAGGCTGTATCCACCTAGCTGTTCTGCAGTCCGCGCAGCACATCCGCCGGACGGACCGGCATATGACGCAGGCGCACACCCACGGCATTGAAAATGGCATTGCCGATTGCAGGACCGACCACCGTCGTGCCGGGTTCACCCAAGCCCATCGGCTTCTCGGTGCTGGGCAGGAACTCGATGTCCATTTCCGGCGTGTCGGCAATACGCAGCGGCGTATAGGTGTTCAGGTTACGGTCAACCGGCATGCCGTTGACGATTTCCGTGTTCTCGAACAGGACCATGCTCAGGCCCCACAGCGCAGCGCCCTCGGTCTGGGCCTTCGCGCCATCGGGGTCGACCACGGTACCCGCATCGACCACAATCGTCAGCTTCTGGCATGTCACCACACCCGTGCTGCGATCCACATGCACCTGCGCCACGCAGCCAATCCATGTCGGCATGCCGCGTTCCTGTCCTGCCGTGGTGGCCAGGCCTATCGCGGTGTCCTTGGGCAGGCTGGTCTTGCCCCAGTTCACCTTTTCCATAAGCCTGCGCACGACAGCGGCCTGACGCAGCGCGCCACCAACAGAATCGGGTGCCTGTCCCTTGTTGCGGCCCTGCGCGGTCAGCAGTTCAAGGCGGAACTGCGCCGGATCCTTTTTCTGGCGGTGCGCGACTTCATCAAGGAAACATTCGATCCCCCAGCTGGTCCAGCCGGGGCTGACCGACCGCAGCCAGCCGGGACGGAATGTCTTTTCCGCCAGGTCATTACGCAGCGCACGCACCCGGAAGGCGCCGACTTCATACCAGTGATCGCCACCCGCGATGGCGAACTGGTCATACGGCTTGCCATCCACGCCCTTTTCCATGAACGCTTCGGCCATCACGCCCGTGGGCCAGCCAGCAGCAGCCTGGTAATCCATGGAGGTGATCTTGTCGCTGGCGTCAAACGCCATGCGGACACGCTGGACCGAAGGCGAGCGGAAGGAATCGAACTGCATGTCGTCCGACCGCGTCAGGATCAGCTTGACCGGCTTGCCACCCAGCGCCTTGGACGCAAGGGCGGCCGGGATCATGTAATCCCCGTTCAGCCGGCGGCCAAACCCGCCACCCAGCAGGTAGCTGCGCAGGATGACCTTGGATTCCGGCACCTGCAGCGACTTGGCCAGCGTGGGCAGGATCAGGCTCTGCCACTGGTTACCGGCGTGGATTTCGTAAACACCGTCCTTTTCAAAGGCCAGCGCGTTGGTCGGTTCCAGCTGGTAATGCAGCACGGATGCACAGGTATATTCCTGGTCCATGACCGTGTGCGCACTACCGAAGGCCTGGTCCACGCCATCATCATTGAAGATGTAGACGCCGCCCGCCTTGTTGTTGATCAGTTCGCGGCCACGGTCCTGAATGTCGCGTTCTGACGTGTGGATCGTCTCACCCGGCGTCCATTCCACCTTCAGCGCATCGGTCGCGCGGATGGCGGCGCTGTAGCTTTCCGCCAGCACCACGACCCAGCCCTGCACGACCTGCGACGGATCATCGATCAGCAGGTAGCGGACGTAGCCCTTGATCTTCTTGGCCTCGGTATCGTCAACCGAACGGACCTTGGAGCCATAGCGCGTCGGCGGCATCTTGGGGCGGCCGTACAGCATGCCCTCCACCTTGGCGTCGATGCCGTAGATGGCCGTGCCGTTGGTCTTGGCGGGAATGTCCAGCGCCTTGAGTTCGGCATTGCCGATCAGCCTGCGTTCACTGGCGGGCTTGAGCGGCAGCTTGGCCATTTCCTCGGGCGTGAAGGAATGGGACGGGTGCCCCTTGGCCACGATGTCGCCAAAGCTGATCTGCTTGCCACCGGCGCTGACAATGCTGTTGGCGACCGTACACTTGTCCGGTGTGGTACCCAGCAGGCGCGCACCTTCCTCGACCATGGCCGTGCGCGTCGCGGCACCGGCCTGGCGGAAGACATCCCATGTCATCCATACCGACCAGCTGCCGCCGGTGACCATCAGGCCCCATTTGGGGTCGGTGTCCACGTAGTTGATGCGGACCTTGCTCCAGTCGGCTTCCATTTCATCCGCGATGATGCGGGCGAGGGCGGTGCCGATATGCTGCCCCATTTCCGCGCGGATGATGTTGACCGTGATTTCCCCATCGGGTGCGATCGAACACCAGATGGTGGGTTCGAACGCCCCGTCGCCCGGCAGTGACCGGTCGAGCGGGAAAATCTGGTTAGCGGATGAAGGACGCGCGAAGCCAAACATGACGCCGGCGCCAAGGGAGGTGACAAGGAAGCCGCGACGTGACAGGGAAGCCTGTTCACGGCGTCCGTCCTTGCCAAGGCGGAAGCGGTTTAATCTACCCATTTGATGCATCTCCGCGTGCGGTGGCCGCGGCCTTCTTGATGGCCTCACGAATGCGAATGTAGGTCATGCACCGGCACAGGCTGCCAGCCATGACGGCATCGATTTCCTCATCCGTGGGAGAGGGGTAATCCTTCAGCAGGCTCACGGCCTGCATGATCTGCCCGGACTGGCAGTAGCCGCACTGCGGCACCTGGATTTCACGCCAGGCCTGCTGGACAGGGTGATTACCCTCGGGATCGATGCCTTCGATCGTGGTGATGTCAGCACCTTCGGCGGCGCTGACGGGGGTCACGCAGGAACGGGTGGCCCGGCCACCTATATGGATGGTGCACGCACCACACATGCCGATACCGCAACCGAATTTCGTTCCGGTCAGGCCAACTTCGTCACGGATGACCCACAGCAGGGGGGTATCACCCGGTACGTCAACGGTTACTTCCCGTCCATTGAGGCGAAAGGTCGTCATGTTCTAGCTCCGTCTTTCAGCTCAATGGGACGACGCGACAGGGGGGACAGGCAGGGTCTTGCGAACCTCGCCAGCCTTCTTCTCCAGATCGGTCCACGGCGGCAGGGTCGTGCGGGTCGCACGCAGGTAGGCCGCCAGGCGGGCCAGATCCGCATCCGAGAAGGAATGGTAGAAACTGGGCATGGAAACGGTGGAAATACCTTCCGTCGTGCCGATACCGCGCAGGATGACCTGGAACAGGTTGGTCGGCTCATCCAGCCACAGCGCGTTGTTCAGCGCCAGGTCGGGGCGGCCTTCAACCGGCTGCGGTCCGGCATTGGCGTGGCATGCGGCGCAGGCACCGGCATACAGCTTCGCGTTCGGGTTCACCTGCGGGCCGACCAGATCCTTCATGGATGCCTGCATGGCCCATGCAATCGCCTTGGGATCCTGGCTGACACGGGTTGCCGAATGGTCGATCTGGGCCAGGTAATGCGCAATGGCATGCACATCGGATTCCGGCATCTCGCTCAGGCCACCATGGACCACGGGCGACATGGGTCCGGCGGCACTGCCATGCAGCGGGGCCGATCCGAAACGCAGGTATTTGAAATACTCGTCCTCGGTCCAGACAACCGGGGTCGGATTGTGTTCATTGAGCGGCGGCGCGATCCAGTTATCGACCGGGGCGCCATCATACGGCGCGCTGGCCTTTTCCGCACCCATGAGGTTACGCGGCGTATGGCACGCCGAGCAGTGGCTCAGCCCTTCGGCCAGATACGCGCCACGGTTCCATTCAGCATCCTGGGCGGGATCGTTCTTCAGCGGCCCTTCATGCAGGAACAGAAGCTTCCAGCCCGCCTGTTCCAGACGGATGTTGAAAGGGAAGCCCACCGTGTTGTCACGCTTGACCGAATGCACCGGCGCCCGTGTCATGAGGAAGGCATAGACATCATCGATGTCCTGATCCGTCATGTGCGTGAAGTGGTCAAACGGGAAGGCCGGGAAAAGCTGCGTGCCGTCACGCGAAATGCCCTTGCGCATGGCGCGCTTGAAGGCGGCTTCCGACCAGTGGCCGATACCCGTTTCGGGATCAGGCGTGATGTTGGAGGAGAAGATGGCGCCAAAGGGCGTGTCCATCTTGTAATCGCCCGCCAGCTCGACGCCACGCTTGCCATCCGTACGGGTGTGGCATTCGGCGCAGTAGCCGCCAGCGGCCAGCACGCGCCCGCGTTCAATCTGTGCTGCGGAAAAAGAGGAAGGAGGAGGCGGAGCAACCGGCGCAATGGCCGGATACCACGCATAGGCAAGGAACCCGACGCCACCGGCGACACCGATTCCCACAATCGCTGCTGCAATACGCTTAATCACGATGTTCTCGCGGTTGTGAAAGTCATTATATCACCCCGTATCATCCGCCCGGTTCCAGTGCCGGTATGGCGCGAAACACAAGAAACAGCGCGTCGTTGCGCTGTCCTGAAGGCACCGGAACTGCCGGATGTGCGGGAACATCGGCGCCACGGCGGAAACTTTGTATTACCGTTTCCTAATCAAGCCGTTTGGTGGCGCGTAAGATCAAAGCTGTAATAAGAGTTATTTATTTATAATATGAATATAGCAGGATCGCTGCAAACCCCTGAATAAATGGGTTTGCAGTGTCCTGTCACAGCGATATCTATATACCAATGAATATAGATGGAACCGGACATGTCAAGCCGGGGAAGGAAAAAATCCTTCCCCGGTCCTGCACGGCTCAGTTCTGGTCAGGCAGGCTGTAGGCGACGATGTAGTCACCCAGCCTGGTGCCAAACGATCCGTGTCCACCATCAGCGGTCACGATGTACTGCTTGCCATCCACCGCATAGGTCATGGGGGTGGACTGGCCACCGGCAGGCAGGCGGTCCTGCCACAGGACGCGGCCGTTGGTCACGTCATACGCACGGATATAATAATCCAGCGTGGAGGTCAGGAACGCGACCCCGCCCGCGGTAGTCAGCGGGCCGCCAAGGCTGGGCACGCCCATCTTGATGGGCAGGGGCAGCGGCGCGCTGTCACGGATCGTGCCGTTGCGGTGCTTCCACACGATCTTGTTGGTGCGCAGGTCGATACCGGACATGTAGCCCCATGCCGGCTGCTTGCACGGCAGGCCGAAGGGCGACAGGAACGGATGCAGGTCAACGCCATAGGGCACGCCAAACTGCGGCTGCACGCCACTTTCGCTGCCTGAGGGCAGGGACTTGTCAGGCGTTGCCGGGTTGTTCGGGCCGCGCGGGATCAGCCTGGACACGAACGGGATGGCGATGGGGTTGGCGATCGCGATCTGGCGCACGGGATCAACCGCCAGGCCGCCCCATTCAAACATGCCCAGGTTACCGGGGAACACCAGCGTGCCCTGCAGCGACGGCGGCGTGAACGTGCCATCATAACGCAGGCGATGGAACATGATGCGACAGACCAACTGGTCATACATCGTGCCGCCCCACATATCCGCATCGGTCAGCAGCTTGCTGGGGCGGAAGGTCAGCTGGGAGAAGGGCTGCGTGGGCGACACGTGATCGCCGGGCGCTGCCCCCTGCGGCACGGGCCGTTCGGGCGCCGGCACGACCAGATGGCCATTGCGACGGTCCAGTACGAAGATGTTGCCGGTCTTGGCCGGGGCATACAGCGTGGGGATGACCTCACCCTGTTCGTCGCGGATATCGACCAGGCTGGGCTGGGCCGGAATGTCCATGTCCCACAGGTCATGATGGACGGTCTGATAGCTCCATACCAGCTTGCCGGTGGATGCGTTCAGCGCCACGATCGAGCTGGCATAGCGTTCGGCATCCGCGCCGCGGTTGCCGCCCCAGATATCAGGCGTCTGCACGCCCATCGGGATGTAGATCAGGTCCAGATTGGCGTCATAGGACGACGTGATCCACGAATTGGGGGAATTGGGCACGAAGGTGTGGTGTTCGGACGGCATTTCGTTCGGGTCGGGATTGCCGGGGTCGAACGCCCATTTCAGTGCGCCGGTATGCACATCGAACCCGCGCGTCACGCCCGAGGGCTCATGCGTGGAATAGTTGTCGGTCACCGCACCGGACACGATCACGGTGGTATCGGTCACGACGGGGGGCGATGTCGGTTCGTAAAAGCCCAGCGTCTTGACGGGCATGCCGTCCTGCAGGTTCACTACGCCATTATTGCCGAACGACGCGCAACGGGCACCGGTTTCGGCATCCAGCGCGAACAGTTGTCCGTCATTGGTCGGCAGGAAAATACGACGTGCGCATTCCACCGGTGTCGCATTCCCATCAGCGGACTCCGCCCCGGCCTTGTCCTCATGATAGGACACGCCACGGCATGTCAGGTGCTGGAAGGTGGGGTTGTACGCCAGTTTGGGATCGAACTTCCACCGCTGCCTGCCCGTTTTTGCATCGAGCGCGAACAGGATCTGGTGGGGTGTGCACAGATACAGCGTATCACGGATTTTGATGGGCGTGACCTCATCGGTGATTTCACCGGGGTCATTGGGACCACGCAGGTCGCCGGTACGGAATGTCCACGCGACTTTCAGCTTGCTGACATTATCGGCATTGATCTGCCTGAGCGGGGAAAAACGGTCCCCGAACTGCGTGCGGCCATAGGCCTGCCAGTCGCCATCGGGCATCTGGTGGGCGTCACCGGGTTCGGGGGCGTCCTTGGCCACCGGGGGCAGGTTGCCCGCGATATCCTGCGGGTCACCCATCAGGGCGAAACCGACCACGACCACGGCCGCGCCAATCGCGCCCAGCAGGGGCATGCGCGCGCCCATGCCCGCAGGCTGCAGGTGACGCGTCACCCATGGCAGCGCCAGCACGATCCCGATGGGGACAAGGATATCCCCACGCGGCGCAAGCGCCCAGAAGTCAAACCCGGCTTCACTGACGGCCCACGCCATCGTGCCAAGCAGCAGGACCGCGTAAACCGTAAGCGCGGATGCCTGCCGCCGGAACAGCAGGAACGCCGTCACCAGAAGCAGGACACCCGCGACAACATAGTAGAAAGACCCTCCGATAAGGCACAGCCACAGGCCACCGCCCAACAGGTAAAGACCTGTCAGGCCGCAGACGGCTATGGCTGCCGCCAGGAGAGGAGCCGAGCGTATAAGGCTATTCATAAGTTTTCCTGATCACCGTGATACAGTCCGAACATTCTCCCATGAGAAAACGTAGGACTTCCCGCCGGGTCAAGCCTAACTTGATGAATAAATCGTGTGTCACAATATTTCAGGGTGCGTTTTCAGCACCCTGAACGTCTATTTCCCTTTGGATACAACCGTTGCCAGCGTCGCCCGCGTGCCATTGGCACGGATGGACTGCCGCAGGGCCAGATAGGCCTGTACGAATCCGGGATCATCACCCAGTTCCCACCCGGCGAAGGCACCCATATCCAGCGCATCCTCCAGCCGTGGCGATGCCGCCTTCACCCGGTCCTCATCGGTCAGGTGCGGTTCGGCAATGGCATAGGCCTGTCCCTTGTCATCATGCCCGCGCAGGTATTCGACGTAACAGGCCACGACAAAGGCAATGCGCTCCACGGGGCGTTTATGCGCGATCACGCCCATGGCCGTGCTCTTGATGAACATGGGCAGCTTGGACGTGCTGTCAGATGCGATGCGCAGAAGCTGGTCACTGATCGCGCGATTGCGGAAACGGTGCAGCAGGCGCCTGCCATATTCGGTCAGCGCCATGCCCGGCGGAGCATGCAGAAGGGGTTCGGCGTCAAAGGCAAGGTACTGCTCGACCAGGGTGACCTCATTCAGGTCTTCCATGATTTCGCTGACCACGCGATACCCCGACAGCACGCCAGACAGGCCCAGAAGCGAGTGGGAGGCATTGAGCATGTGCAGCTTCACCTCCTCATACGGCTGGACATTATCCGTGAACTGCACGCCCACGGCGTCGAGTTCGGGGCGGCCGGCGCAGAATTTGTCTTCCACCACCCACTGGATGAAATCCTCGCAGAAGACGGGAATGCGGTCATCAAGTCCGCTTTCCGCATCAAGCCGGCGTATATCATCGGGATGGACGGCAGGCGTGATGCGATCGACCATCGTGCAGGGGAAGGTAACGTTTTCCTCGATCCACTGCGCAAGCCCCGCGTCACGCGCGCGCGCCCAGCCCAGGAAGGCGGTACGCGCGACATGGCCGTTCTGGGGCAGGTTGTCGCACGACAGGATGGTGAACGGCCCGGCACCGCTTTCACGCCGTTTGCGCAGCGCCTCGGTCAGCAGGCCGAACACGGTATGCGGCACCGCGCGCTTCAGGTCCTCGGCGATCAGGGGATGATCGATAGGGAATACGCCGTTTTCATCAACATAATAGCCGCCTTCGGTCACGGTCATGCTGACGATGCGGATTGCCGGATCGGCCAGCCGCGCAATGGTGGCCGCGCGATCGGCGGGGGCGTACATGTATTCCGTGATGGAACCGATCACCCGCACCACATTGGGCGCATCGGGGGCACATTCGGTCAGGGAATACAGGCCGTCCTGCGCTGCCATGTCCTGTGCTTTTTCGGCTTCATGCGGGTTTTCCATCAACCCTATGCCCAGCAGGCCCCAGCCGGCCTGACCGGGACGGCCCAGCACACGGTCCATGTAGACCGCCTGATGGGCACGATGGAAATTGCCCACGCTGATATGGGCAATACCCGGTGTCACCTTGCTCCGGTCATAGGCAGGCACGAGGATATTGCCCGGCAGATGGGGCAGGGTCGTATTATTGAGTACGGTCATGAACCATTTTCCACGGAAAGTATCCACGACGCGTAATAAGAAATGCATGATCATACAACCCGGCAATGCCACGTACCTGCACCTGGCAAGCGGTCAGGGCAGGGTGATGCGGGCGGGCAATTTGCACGCCCGGTGCCCGGCCGCTGTTTTCTAATGGGGAAAACTGCCCTATTAAGCCTTTCCGCCGTTGCATATCCGGTGTTCCGGTTCCGAGAAATGACGGCAGGGACAGCCCTGGCCGGATCTGTTGTTGGTAATGAATGCGTATCCTCTATCTCATTAACAGCCTGAACGGCGGCGGGGCCGAACGGCCGCTGCCTGCCGTGATCGGGATGATGCGCGCCTGCGGGCACACGGTCCGGGTCGTGGCGCTGGCGCGCAAGGCTGGCAACGCCATTGCCTGGCTGGAGGCTGCCGGCATCGATTACCATATCGTGGATGACCGCGATCCCGCCCGGTTCGCGTCACTGGGGCAGGTGCTGCGTTATGTCCGTGCCAACCGGCCTGACCTGTTATGGACATCACTGACACGGGCGACCCTGTATGGTCAGGCGATCGGCAGGATGCTGGGCATTCCCGTGGTCAGCTGGCAGCACAGCGCGTTTCTCAAGCCCGCCAACCGTTTCATGCTGCGTCGTACCCGTCACCTGAGCGCATTCTGGGTTGCGGATTCCGAATATGTGGCCCGCGTCACGTGCAGCCAGCTACGCCTGCCACCCGACCGGATCTGCACATGGCCGCTGTTCATGGCGGATGCGGCCGTACAGCCGACCACGCCATGGGACGGGCAGGACGGTGCGGTCTTCCATGTCGGATCGCTGGGGCGGCTGGAACCGGAAAAGAACATGCAGTTGCTGGTGCGCGCGATGGGTGTCATCCGTGCAACCCGGCCGGATGCGCGCATTCACCTGTCACTGTGCGGCAGCGGGTCGCAGATGATGGCGCTGCAGGCGCTGGCGGCCGGAATGGCGGCGGATGCCATCAGTTTCGAGGGGTTCCAGCCGGACCCGCTGGAATTCTGCCGCAGGCTGCATGTCTATGTGCAGCCCTCCCATTTCGAGGGGCTGTGCATCGCGGTCCATGAGGCGATGCAGGTGGGCCTGCCGGTCATTGCAACGCCCGTCGGCGCCATTCCCGACATTATCCGCGATGGGGTCAACGGATTCCTGCTGCCCGCCTCGACGCCGGAAACCCTGGCCGCACAGATCCTCCACCTTTATGCCCGCCCCGACCTGTGCATGCAGATCGGCCGGGCCGCCCGACACGATATCCTGCAGCGCTACGGGGCGGATACGGTCCACGGCATGGCCACCGCCGTCATCCACCGGGCGGAACGGCTGGTGCGCGCCCGTCGCGGCTGACACGCACGTCCATACATACCCGCGGTCCATCATGCCCCTTCCGGTCGCATGGGGGGATCGGGTAGGATGGGGGAGTGAATACGATCCAGAATCCTCCCTCCGCAGAGTCCGGGCAAAAGGACTCGCTTCTTGGCGTCTCGCAGCGCCTGCCGCCTGCCAACATACAGGCAGAGCAGGCGCTGCTGGGCGCGCTGCTGACCAATAACCGCGCCTATGACCGCGTATCCGACTTCCTGACCGGCGCGCATTTTGCCGATGAGGTCAATGGCCGCATCTATGACGCCATTTCCCGCCGTATCGAAGGTGGCCAGCTTGCGGATCCCGTCACGCTGCGGGCCGAATTCGAAAATACCGGCGTGCTGGATTCCGTTGGCGGCACGGCATATCTTGCCAAACTGCTGACATCCATGGTCGGCATCATCAATGCTGCCGATTACGGGCGCGTGATCCATGATGCGTGGATACGCCGCCAGCTGATCGACATCGGGCAGGACGTGGTCAACAACGCCTTTGGCGCGCGTTCCGACCTTGACGGTCCCAGCCAGATCGCCGCCAGTGAGGAAGCGCTGTTCAAACTGGCCACGGAAAAGGGACAGGATGGCGGCTTTCAGTCCTTTGACCGTGCGCTGGCCGATGCGCTGGAAATCGCGCAGCAGGCCTTCGACCGTAGTGGCGACGTGGTGGGGCTGACCACCGGGCTGCGTGACCTGGACAAGAAAACCGGCGGCCTGCACCCATCCGATCTGCTGATCCTTGCAGGGCGTCCGGCCATGGGCAAGACGGCGCTGGCCACCAAGATCGCCTTTTCCGCCGCGCGCGCGATCATGGAGGAAATCCGTAACGCCCCACCCGATGCCAAACCCAAGGGGTCGGTGGCCATCTTCTCGCTGGAAATGTCATCCGAACAGCTGGCCACCCGTATCCTGTCCGAACAGGCCAGCGTATCGGGTGAAAAGATCCGCCGTGGCGATCTGGGCCAGAAGGAATTCGACCGTTTCGTGCAGGTCAGCCGCGAACTGGCGCAACTGCCGCTGCATATTGACGACACGCCCGCCATCACGCTGTCAGCCATGCGCACACGCTGCCGCAGGCTTGCGCGTACCAAGGGACTGAGTCTGGTGGTGGTCGATTACCTGCAGCTCATGCGGCCATCGGTGGGGGCGAAGGCGGAAAACCGCGTGCTGGAAATTTCCATGATCACGCAGGGCCTCAAGGCACTGGCCAAGGAACTGTCGGTACCGGTCATCGCCCTGTCACAGCTTTCGCGTCAGGTCGAGAGCAGGGAAGACAAACGGCCCATGCTGTCGGACCTGCGTGAATCAGGATCGATCGAGCAGGACGCCGATGCGGTGATGTTCGTCTATCGTGACCAGTACTACCTGCAGCAGCGCCAGCCCAAGGAAACCTCCTTTGACTCACAGGACAAGTACCACACCGCAATGGAGGAGTGGCAGCGCAAGATGGACCTTGCGCATAACCGCGCGGAACTGATCCTGGAAAAACAGCGTCACGGGCCGACAGGGACGGTGCACCTGTTCTTCGAAGGGGAGTTCACGCGCTTTGCCGATCTGGACATGGTCCACGACGGCTAGAATCAGCGCGACGTCTCAAGGACAGGCATTTCCAGCAATTCGTTAAGAACCGTACGTAAGTGACGCGCGATATATGGGTAGCGCGCGTCACTGTATCATATCCGCCACAATGGTCCGGAACACATGAATTGAATCCCGGATTGATCCAGTTGGGATCGTGCTGTGCAGGAAAACGCACAGGGGATGGAATGGGCAGGATATGAAGCAGCCGGGCAAGTCCCCTTTCGCTCACATCTAAAAGTTTTATAAGAAATATTATGCCAACAAATTGCACCGTACGGATCCACATCCGCCAGAATCTGACCCATTCGGCCATGTTCCATAATGGCCAAGCCGCCTGCAATCCGGCATCATCGTGCCATGACTGATACGGCGCTTGCATCCATCTGTGGTTTTGCCTTTTCCGGCATCGAAGCCGTTCCTGTCAAAGTCGAGGTCCAGCTATCCGTTGGCCTGCCATCATTCCTGGTCGTGGGACTGCCGGACAAGGCCGTCAATGAATCGCGCGAACGCGTGCGCGCGGCCCTGTCCGCCATGGGTCTCGCCCTGCCGGCCAAGCGGATCGTGGTCAATCTGGTGCCTGCCAGCCTGATGAAGGAAGGATCGCATTTCGACCTGCCCATCGCCCTTGCACTGCTGGGTGTCATGGGCCTGCTGCCCGGTGACATGGCGCAGCGTTACGCAGCACTGGGTGAACTGTCGCTGGATGGCGGCGTAAACCCCGTATGTGGCGTGCTGCCGGCCGCCATGACGGCGGCCGGCCTGTCACTGGGGCTGATCTGCCCCGCCAGTCAGGGCGTGGAAGCCCGCTGGGCCAGCGAGGATATGGATATCCTCGCCATCCGTTCCCTGCCCGAACTGCTGAACCATTTCCGGGGGCAGCAGGTCATCGACCCGGTAGAACTGCCTGCGCGCATGGATGAAGGGCTGACCGCCCTGCCCGACCTTGCCGATATCCGTGGCATGGAAACCGCACGCCGGGCGCTGGAAATTGCCGCCGCCGGTCGTCATTCCCTGCTGATGGTGGGACCGCCGGGGGCTGGCAAATCCATGCTGGCTGCGCGCCTGCCCGGCATCATGCCCGACCTGACCCCCACCGAGATGCTGGAAATCAGCCGGATCCACAGCATTGGCGGCCTGCTCAAGGACGGGCAGCCGGTCTCCCGGCCGCCCTTTCGCGACCCGCATCATTCCAGCAGTCCCACGGCATTGAGCGGTGGCGGCGCCCGCGCCCGCCCCGGTGAGGTCAGCCTGGCGCATCGCGGCGTGCTGTTTCTGGATGAACTGCCCGAATTCTCTCGCTCCGCGCTGGAAATCCTGCGCCAGCCCATGGAAACGGGATCCATATCCATCGCCCGCGCTGCCGCCCATGTCACCTACCCTGCCCGCTTCCAGCTGATCGCGGCGATGAATCCGTGCAAATGCGGTTATCTGGGCGATGCGTCGCAGGAATGCCGCAAGGCCCCGCGTTGTGGCGAGGATTACCAGACGCGCCTGTCCGGTCCGTTGCTGGACCGTGTGGACATGGCCGTTCATGTTGAGCCGATGCCCCTGACCCGCATTGCCGAAACAACGGGCGGTGAACCCAGCGCCACCGTCGCTGCACGCGTCAGGGAAGCTGTAGCCCGCCAGCATGACCGGCAGGGCGAAGCCCGCAATGCCGAAGCCCCGATCGATGATTTCCGTATCACGGCAGCGGCTCGGGATTTTGCGGTCCAGGCATCTGAAAAGATGCACCTTTCCGCCCGTGGCTTTACCCGCCTGCTGCGTGTGGCGCGGACGATTGCCGATCTGTCCGCCGCTGTTGATGTCGAACGCCCCCATATTGCCGAAGCCCTGGCCTACCGTATCCGTCGTCCGGGCCGGAAATAGCAACAGCCGCGTATTTTTCCCCCTTGCGCACCCCGGCCGACTGGATTATCAAGGCCCCACCGAAGCGGATGGGTGCGTAGCTCAGCGGTAGAGCATCGCCTTCACACGGCGGGGGTCACAGGTTCAATCCCTGTCGCACCCACCATCCGGTCTCCCCATTTATAAAATCATCCGTCAGCCAGACTACGTTATCATGTGGTCTATCCGGTTGGCCGGGTACGAAAACGTACCTCCCATGACAGCGTTGGCGGCATGTCGGCTGGCTGATGTATCGCGCCTGATTACGCGGCGGCCTGCTTCGATCCTGATTGGATCGCACGAAATTCCAAAACCCAACGGTTAGCCTTCTCCTGCTGTTATGCCACGGCGGAAATGGTTTACTACGTCAGGTTCATGGCCCGCCTGTCCGCGACATCTTCCAAATAGATCGCGTATTCAGCACGGACTGCACCTACCCATATTTTCTGATTTTCCCGCTGCGGGAACTGATCAAAATGTAAGGGAAAAGTTCAAAGACCATTCCTGTATAAGTCTTTGATAAAAATGAAAGTTTTTGGACCCTCACCTTTTTTGAAAAAAGCTTCACCAGAAACTTCTTTGTATGGACGGCCTCGTGACGGAAACGTCGGGCCTGTTTCTTTCTCGCATCCCTGTCCGGATATCTCCGCAGCACTTCTCGTCATGACGGCACATCTTCCAGCGCATCGCGGCATTTGACATAGGACAGCTTGTCCTGAAACAGGAACAGCACATAATAATCCAGCGTACGCCGCCGCTTGCGGGTGGGGTTGGTATAGAACGGAAATACGTCAAACGGTCCGTCATAACCTTCAGGCAGCGGATCATGTTCGGTTATGCACCGCACCTGAAACAGTGGCGCATAGACGGTGGCGTCCGCATCCGTGCGCCGGACATGAAACAGGTTTTTCCGGAACTTGCGCAACCGCTGTGGCAGGACGAATATCATGTTCTGCTCAAGGAAATTCTGCGGCGGGTTACGATCGCGCAGGTATTTCATGTCGGCAGGCATGTCACAGAAAAAATTGGTGTCCTGTACGATCATGGTCCAGTCAGGTTCCCTTCCGGTCTGTCAGGCATGGTGGGCAGGTTGCACCGCTGCCCTGATCCGTGCACCGCGGCACATGCCAGCAGTCGCCTGCATGGCCATATGGGAACGGCCGGGCCGGATGTCAGGGTCAGAACCCGAACATATGGTCGACTGAAAACCGTCCTTCCCCCTCCGCCATGCGGCCATGGTAGCCGAACAGGCGGCAGGTGGTGTCACGGATAATGACATAGGCCCCTTCCCCCGCACGCGCCAGCGTGGGCAGGCCAAAGACACGGTGGGGCCAGATTTCCCGTGATCCGGACATGGGAATGGCGATCTTTTCATGCGCCAACACCGTGCCATCCGCCGCGTGCAGGTACAGCGACGTATCCGAATACGCGCGCCATGTCGCCGAAACGGGATAGATAAGCCTGCAGAAACTGAATGGCTCCTGCCCCGCCGCCGTCAGGAACAACCGCGTGCTCAGCCCCGGTGGGGCGCCAACATAGGACTGCGGCTCCCCCTTATAGGTCATGACCGTATTGAATATGTGCGACCCGAAACTGGTTTCGGATGTATGGCCGGTCTGCCTGTCCTCATAACGGATCAGGGCATGCAGCCAGCCATCCGCCTGCCCGCCGTCACGAAAGTCATACAGCAGTTCACCATGCCCCGTGCCGGTTGCAAGCGCACTGACATCCAGCACCGCCGCATGGTCACGCGGCAGGCACCCCATGAAACGCAAGGGGCCAGCCGTCCCCTCCGCATCGAAACAGTCCACCCGGACCGGCAGGCTGGTCAGGCTTTCCGCCATGGGCGATGGCAGCATCAGCGTACGGTAGCGCGCGGGATCGGGCACCGGGAACGGCAGCAGGTAGCCCCGCCCGAAAAAACGTGGATCCAGCCGGGCAATGCCCGGATCGGGCTGCAGGTCAGCACGCTGCACGTTCAGGTGGGCGATGCGTGTGCGGTTGTGCTGCGTGATTTCGTAACGGGAACGCACGACATGGCCACCGGCACGGAATTCGATCTGTTCCGGCCATGACAGGCCGGGCAGGACATCGCGCATATGCACGGCCATGGTCTGGTACGGTGCCAGTTCGGGCATGATGGGTATGTGTGTATCCTGCCCCATCCGGTTCAGCGTCATGCTGCCCGACGGGATGGGCAGGGCATGGCTGTTCTGGACCCACAGCACCACGTCCTCGCCCTCCGCCGGGGCCGGCAGGTTGGCGTAGCGGTTGGCGGGCCAGGCATTGGCATCATGGGTGACCGACAGACTGGCATTGGCGCCCTGCCCACGTGTCTCCAGCGCGTATTTGACCACGTCATGACCGGCTATGCCCTGTGCATGGATGAACAGTTGCCCGATAAATTCCGGCAGGCCAAAACGGCTGCGGATCTCGGCACTGTCGATGATGATGGCCTGGCCATCGCCCGGCACGTCATATTCCCATGTCTGCAGCACGTGGCCGTCATGATCGAACAGCCGCAGCCACAGCCGCACGGCCCGCGCGCCGTAACGCGCCCAGTAATTGGCGGTGACCAGACGGGTGGACAGCGCCGCCGTGTCCCGGAAAAAGGCAAGGTTGGTGGCGAAGTTCAGCCGGTGCAGATAATCATGCGCGACCGAAAGCATGTGCCGGGGCAGCCGCACGGGTTCCAGCGTATGCAGCACGCCGCCCGCAGGCAGCAGGCCGGACAGGCGGCCCTGCATGATGGCATGGTTGAAATCCAGCGCCCACACGCACCCTGCCCCGCCCTGCGCCAGATCCACCACCGGCTGCAGGGCCATGCCCGCACGCACCTGCCCCACCTTCAGCGAATCATGGGTGTATATGCCCGCCACCGTAATGGGCGCGGGCAACAGCGCCATGACGGTTTCCACCATGTCGTGGGGATCATAGATCGCAATCGGCCCCGCGTTGCGCAGGTCATCGGCAAGGCTGGCAAGCTGTTCGGCAGCCAGCGGGTGGGTCAGGGCCTTGTAGGCCATGTTGCCGCCTGAACGCGGGTCAAAAGTCCGGATACCTAGCATGTGCCTGTTTTATTCCACTTCTGGCGCAAGCGGGAGGATTATTGTTGTACCATTGTTGCAAGACCCAGATGATACCGCACGGCCTCCGCCGCCATGACGGTATCATCAAGGGGCGTGACAGGCCATGTTTCCAGCCGCCCGGCAAAGGGCCGGATGCGCCCCGCCTGCGTCAGGTCATGCAGGAAATGCCCGATCCGCCGTGACCGGCCCGGCAGGCTGGCGACCATGACGGGGGCGGTTGTCGCCACGGCTTCCGAAACCATGGAAACGCTGTCCATGGTCACGACAATCGCATCAGCACAGGCCAGCAGTCCCAGATACGGATTGGGACCGGCCTGGTCCCATACCCATGCATCCGGCCCGGCAAGGGCGCGCTGCAGTTCGGCGCATACTTCGGGGTCCGTCCGGCGCGATGGCGTCAGCGCAATGCCCACCCGGTCACGCCGCATCATGGCGGCCAACTGCGTGGCAAGGGTCGCGCCCTCCGCCCGGCCCAGACGGAAACGGCCATTCCCCCCACCAACCAGAACGGCAACCAGCGGGCGCGGCAGATGGGCCAGCAACGGCGTCCATTCCCGCCGCGCCTGATCCAGCAGCGCGGGCGTCACCCCATGCAGGGCCGTACGCGTCAGGACAACATTGGGACCGGAAATCCGGTCGTGGCGATTGGCGATGACCAGATCGAAACGTGTGGGCGACAGGCGTGGATTCTGTACCTGTATCACAGGCGCGCCATGCCTGCGCAGCGCCGCGCCAACCGCCCCCCCGCTGCCACCGATGCTGATGACGGGATGATCACGGTAATCAGGGCCCAGACCCAGCGGCATGACCGCACGCAGGGGTGCCGGCCACCATGCGGCGGGCACATGCCGCCATATCCCACGCGGCACCAGCGCATGCAGGTGGGGATCAAGCCCCGCGCGCCGCGCCAGCCCGAAGGTCTGTGAACGCATGCCGGCAAGGTCAGCCGCGATCACGGCGGCGGTCGGTTCATGTGGTGCCATGCGCCCATGTGGCGGGACGGGAGCCGGGGCGTCAATGCCCTGCCCCTTTTGTCCATCGTCCAGCCGCGCTAAGGGGCTACAATGAGTGAGACTGAACCGACATTTGCCGGCATGGGGCTGGATGGCCGCGTGGTGGCCGCCCTGACACGCATGGGGCTGCACCAGCCTTCCCTGATCCAGCGCGAGGTCATCCCCCCCGTCATGGCCGGACGGGATGTGGAAGCCCGCGCGGGCACCGGCAGCGGCAAGACAGTGGCCTTTGCCGCCCCCATCCTGTCCACCCTCATGCAGCTTGATGATGCGGACAATACCCGCGTGCGCTGCCTGATCCTGTCCCCCACGCGCGAACTGGCGGGACAGACGGCGGGCGTGCTGCGTGGTCTTGCCCGCGGCAGCGGCCTGCGCATCGTGCAGGCCACCGGCGGCACGGCGCGGGCGGCACAGGCCAGGACGCTGGGCGAAGGGGTCGCGATCGTGGTCGGCACGCCGGGGCGGGTGATCGACCTGGTGCATGGGGGTGAACTGGACCTGTCTGCCGTAGGCCGGTTCGTGCTGGATGAAGCCGACCGCATGCTGGAGCCGGGATTTGCGGAAGAAATGCTTGCCCTTGCCACAGCCCTGCCCGCGCAACACCAGACATTGCTGTTTTCCGCCACCATTCCCCCGGCCATGGCCGAACTGGCCGCCCGCCTGCTGCACCGGCCGTTGCGGATCAGCATGGAGATTGAAAACGCCCCCGCGCCGCGCATTGCGCAATACGCCATTTTCGTACCCATGCGCCACAAGGCGGAGGCGACACTGGCCTGCCTGAAGCAATATGGCATGCAGCGTGTCATGGTGTTTGTGCGCACACGTCAGGAAGCCGACACCATTGCACGCAGCATCAGCGCGCTGACACCCGCCATCGCGATCCATGGCGATCATTCACAGGCGCGGCGCGATCGGATGCTGCGCGATTTCCGTCAGGGGCGCGTGGGCGTGCTGGTGGCGACCGATGTCATGGCGCGGGGAATCGACATTGATGATATCGCCCTTGTCATCAACCACGATATCCCGGCCCAGCCCGAATCCTATGTCCACCGTATCGGGCGCACCGCGCGCGCGGGGCGGCGGGGCGTGGCCGTCGCCCTGTGCGCACCGGAGGAACGTCAGGCGCTCAAGGACATCGAACGCCTGACGGGACAACGCATCCGCATTGCCAGCCTGCCGGAATGACGGACCGGTTCATGCATTTGTCATGCGCCCTCCGCCCCCATGGTCTTGCCGTGGGGTGAAGGCTGGATAAACTGGATTTCATGATGAACACCGATGCCATGCGCTCACCTGTCCCGACGCATGACGGGACAGGTGCTGCCAACGACCGGACCCGCCTGACATGACACATGGGCCGGAAGATACGCCACGCCTGCCTGTACGCGTGGCACGGCCCACTACGTTCCTTGAACGCCTGCCCCCACCCCCATCCAGCCTGCCACGGTGGAAAATCGGCATTACACCGCCCGACCTGTCACCATGGCTTGCGGGTAACTGCGGCATTCCCGGCGTCATGCATTACGAAGGCCGCAGGCCCGGTCCGCATATCGTCTGTGTCAGCCTGATCCATGGCAATGAATTCGCGGGCGCCATCGTGCTTGACCGCCTGCTGCGCCGTCGTATCCGCCCACGCGCGGGGCGGTTGTCACTGGTATTCGCCAACCCCGAGGCCATGCGCCTGTTCGACCCGCGCGACCCGGTGCGTGCGCGCTGCGTGGATGAGGACATGAACCGCGTCTGGCTGCCCGCCATGCTGGACGACCGGCGGTCATCACATGAACTGGACCGGGCACGAGTGCTGCTGCCGGTCATCCTGACGGCGGACAGGCTGCTGGACCTGCATTCCATGCTGTGGCCAGGTGATCCGCTGGTGCTGTCGGGCCTGTCGCCCACGGGGCGGGCCATGGCGCGGCGCATTCGCGGGGTGGATGTATGTGTGGCCGACCGGGGCCACCGCAGCGGGTGCAGGCTGATCGATCACCCACATTTCAGTAACGGCAGTGCCGCCGCCTGCCTGCTGGAAGCGGGCCAGCACTGGCACGAAGCGACCGTCACGCGATCCATGCAGGCGGTGCTGTCGCTGATCGGGCCATGCTGCGGCCTGCCCGCCGATGGTGGTACGTTACCGCAACGCGCAATGGTGGTGACGGATGTGATAACGGCGCGGACGGGGATGTTCCGTTTCGTCACCCCGTTCCACAGCGGGCATGTCGTGGCCGATGCCGGCACGATGGTGGCATATGACGGCGATGATGAAATCCGCACGCCCTACGGTCGGTGCATGCTGATCATGCCCAACCTGCGTCCCGCCCGTGGCCATACGGCCGTACGGTTTGCCCGTGTGGATACGGGCACGCGGCCACCCGCCCCGGATCAGTAACCGGGACAGATGGCCATCGTCATGCTCAGGCGTAGATGGGGAAGCGTGCACACAGTGCCTTGACACGTTCGTGCACGGCCTGCTCCGTCTTCGCGCAGCCTTCCTCACCGGGGGTCTTGGCAAGGGCGGTCAGCACTTCGTCGATCATGCGGCCGACTTCACGGAACTCTTCCTCGCCAAAGCCACGAGCCGTCGCCGCCGGGCTGCCCAGACGGATGCCGGAGGTCACGGCGGGCTTTTCGGGGTCGAACGGAATGGCGTTCTTGTTGGCGGTAATGCCCGCGCGTTCCAGCGCACGTTCCGCCGCGCGTCCCGTAACACCCTTGGGCCGCAGGTCCACCAGCAGCAGATGGCAGTCCGTGCCACCGGTCACGATGTCAAAGCCGCTCTGCACCAGCGTTTCCGCCAGCACGCGGGCATTGTTCGCCACCGCTTCCTGGTAGGTGCGGAAATCGGGGCGCAGCGCCTCGCCGAATGCTACGGCCTTGCCCGCGATCACATGCATGAGCGGACCGCCCTGCAGGCCGGGGAATACGGCGGAATTGATCTTTTTCGCCAGATCCGCGTCATTGGTCAGGATCAGCCCGCCACGCGGCCCGCGCAGGGTCTTGTGCGTGGTGGACGTGACGACATGCGCATGCGGCACCGGCGACGGATACAGGCCAGCGGCGACCAGCCCCGCGAAATGGGCCATGTCCACCATGAGATACGCGCCGACTTCATCCGCAATGGCGCGGAAGCGGGCGAAATCGATGATACGGGGATAGGCGGACCCACCGGCGACGATCAGCTTCGGCTTTTCGGCGCGGGCAAGGCGTTCCATTTCCTCATAATCCAGCAGGCCGTCTTCCTTGCGCACGCCATACTGGACCGCATTGAACCACTTGCCGGAATAATTCGGGGCGGCGCCATGGGTCAGGTGGCCACCGGCAGCCAGGCTCATGCCCATGACGGTATCGCCCGGCTTCACCATCGCCATGAAGGCAGCCTGGTTGGCGTTGGCGCCCGAATGGGGCTGCACGTTGGCGAATTCCGCGCCGAACATCGTCTTGACGCGTTCAATGGCCAGGGTCTCGACCTTGTCCACTTCCACGCAGCCACCATAGTAACGGCGGCCGGGATAACCTTCGGCATATTTGTTGGTCAGAACGCTGCCCTGTGCGGCCATGACGGCGGCGGAGACCATGTTCTCGCTGGCAATCAGTTCAATCCCGTCGCGCTGACGCACCAGTTCCGCATCGATAATCGCGGCGACATCGGGGTCGGCTTCGGTCAGTGGGGCACGGAAAAACTGCTTGAGGTCAGTCTGGCTGATGGGGTCCGGCACCGTTATGTCTCTCCATTCATTGGATCACCTGTCATTTCCGGGTAGGCAAACGGACATGACACGTATGGGAACAGGCCTGCTATGTGCGCCATATCGTGGCGTCAAGACAACGCCAAAATGATGGAGACCGGCTGATTTGACCCCTGTTGCATTCCCTTCCCC
>NZ_VWPI01000049.1 GCF_015155755.1 Komagataeibacter sp. FXV3
CTTCCGCCCCGCCCCATGCGTGGCAATATGAACACAGGCATCGCACGCGCCCTGCTGCGCCGCCTGCCCGTTGGCGCACCAGCGGATGACGCGGGACTGAAACGCGTTCTGGGCGCCGGAAGCCTGGTGGCGCTGGGTGTCGGGGTCACGATCGGGGCGGGCCTGTTTTCACTGACCGGTGTTGCCGCGGGCAGCAATGCCGGGCCTGCGGTCCTGATATCCTTCGTTCTCGCGGCGGTGGCGTGTGCCTTTGCCGGGCTGTGTTACGGGGAACTGGCGGGCATGATCCCGGCGGCAGGCAGCGCGTATGTCTATGCCTATGCCGCCCTGGGCGAACTGGCGGGCTGGATCATCGGCTGGGACCTTGTGCTGGAATATACGGTGGGGGCATCCGCCGTATCGGTCAGCTGGGCGCGGTACATGCGCTCGCTGCTGGATGGCTGGGGCATCCATCTTTCGCCACGGTTCACGGCCTCCCCGTTCGAGGTCGTGGGCATGGCCGGTGGCCAGCCCGTCCAAGGCATTGCCAACGTGCCTGCCGTTTTCATCATCATGGTCCTGTCCGTGCTGCTCATGCGCGGGATTTCGGAATCCGCGCGACTGAACGCCATTGTCGTGGCGATCAAGCTTACGGTCATCGCCGCCGTGATCGGCTTCGGGCTGCCTTACATCAAGACTGCGAACTATATCCCCTTCATCCCGCCCAATACGGGGGAGTTCGGGCATTACGGCCTGTCGGGCATCCTGCGGGCGGCGGGCACGATCTTCTTTGCCTATCTGGGGTTTGACGCCGTCTCCACCGTGGCGCAGGAGACGCGCAATCCCGGGCGAGACATGCCCATTGGCCTGCTGGGCAGCCTTGCGATCTGCACGTTCGTCTATATCGCCTTTTCCTTCGTGCTGACTGGACTGGTGAATTACCGCGACATGATCGGGGATGCCGCCCCCGTGGCCACCGCCATTGACCACACGCCCTTTGGCTGGCTGCAGGCGGCGGTCAAGATCGGCGTCATATGCGGCTTCCTGTCGGTCATCCTTGTCCTGCTGCTGGGGCAGAGCCGGGTATTTTTCGCCATGGCGCGTGACGGGCTGCTGCCCCCCATGTTCGGGCGCACGCATGCGCGCCTGGGCACGCCGGTCGCGTGTCACCTGTTCTTCATGGGGGTAACGGGGACGCTGGCCGCCTTCCTGCCGATCGAACAGCTGGCGCACATGACATCCATCGGCACGCTGCTGGCCTTTGTCATCGTCTGCGTGGGTGTTATCGTGCTGCGCGTGCGTGAACCCGACCGCCCGCGCGTATTCCGCGTGCCCGGTGGCAACATAATCCCGGTAGCGGGCATCATAAGCTGCGGGATCATGATGCTCTCGCTGGACAGGCTGACATGGCTGCGGCTGGTTGTCTGGCTGGCGATCGGGCTGGTTGTGTATGCACTGTATGGCATACGCCACAGCCGGCTGGGCGCGGTCATACCTGCCATGCGCGGGAAATCCTGAATGCACGGGCGGATTACCGGATCATAATTTGGCATGGGGCGGTGACAGGATCATAGTCGCCCCTTCCCTGATGGAGTTGGATTGGATGAATATCGGTCAGTTTCCCCAAACAAGGCTGCGCCGTAACCGGCACGACCGGTTCACACGGCGGCTGGTGTCTGAAAACACGCTATCGACCGATAACCTGATCTGGCCGATCTTCGTGACCGAGGGCACGGGTTCGGTTACCGATGTCTCCTCCATGCCCGGCGTGCAGCGCGTCAGCCTTGACCGGCTGGCGGCCCATGTGGAACCGGCGGCGAAGCTGGACATCCCCGCCCTGGCGCTGTTTCCCATCACGCCCGCCAGCCTGCGTGACGAAGCGGGCACGGAAGCGGGCAACCCTGACAACCTCATGTGCCGGGCCGCGCGCCTGCTGAAGAAGGAATTCCCTGAAATCGGCCTGATCGGCGACGTGGCGCTGGATCCCTACACCAGCCATGGCCATGACGGGCTGATCGAAGATGGCTACGTGGTCAACGACCCGTCGGTCGAAATCCTGGTGAAACAGGCCGTCAACCAGGCCGCCGCCGGGATCGACATCATCGCGCCGTCCGACATGATGGACGGGCGCATCGGGTCCATCCGCACGGCGCTGGATGTAGCCGGGCTGGTCAACACCCGCATCATGTCCTACGCCGCCAAATACGCCAGTGCTTTCTATGGCCCGTTCCGTGATGCGCTGGGTTCGGGCGGCCTGCTGAAGGGTGACAAGAAGACATACCAGATGGACCCCGCCAACACGGATGAGGCCCTGCGTGAAGTCGCCCTGGACCTGAGCGAAGGCGCAGACATGGTCATGGTCAAGCCGGGGATGCCGTATCTGGATGTCATCCAGCGCGTGCGGCAGGAATTCGCGGTACCGACCTTCGCCTATCAGGTATCGGGCGAATATGCGATGCTGATGGCCGCGATCCAGAATGGCTGGCTGGACCGTGACCGCGTGATCATGGAAAGCCTGATGGCCTTCCGCCGTGCGGGCGCCAATGGGGTGCTGACCTATTTCGCGCTGGACGCCGCCCGCCTGCTGCGCGCCTGAACACGACAAAACCACGCGTACGCAGCCGGATAGTTGATGCCTGCAACAGGAAGGATATGATAACCGTTAGGATCACGGGCAGTCTGTTTTTCCTGTTTGCGGGGCTGCCGTTTCCTGTTTCCCGGCTGGTGAGAGCGCATGACCTATACATCGCCACGGCATCCACAGCTGTTCTATACCACGGCGCCCATGCCCTGCCCCTATCTGGCGGGACGCATGGAACGCAAGGTCGTGACCGAAATTGGCGGTCCGGACGCCGTGCCGTTCCATAACCGCCTGTCACGCGCCGGTTTCCGCCGCAGCCACACCATTGCCTATGCCCCCGTCTGCGCGGGCTGCACGGCGTGCACGCCCATACGCGTGCCCGTGGCGCGCTTTGCCCCCAGCCGCACGCAGCAGCGCGCCCTGCGCCGCAATGCCGGACTGCGCGCGCAACGCATTCCCACCGCCGCAACACCCGAACAGTTCAGCCTGTTCAGCGCATACCAGTCCACCCGCCATGAAGGCGGTGACATGGCATCCATGACCTTTCCCGATTACCGGGCCATGGTCGAGGATACGCCGATCGAGACCTTCATGATCGAATTCCGCGATACCGACGGCAGGCTGGCCTGTGTCGCGCTGGTGGACCAACTGGATGACGGGCTTTCCGCCGTCTATGATTTCTATGATCCCGCGCTGCAGCAGCGTTCACTGGGCACGTTCGCGGTCATGCACCTGATCGAATACACCCGCACGCTTGGCCTGCCCCACCTGTATCTGGGCTACTGGATCAGCGAGAGCCGGAAAATGGCCTACAAGGCCCGTTTCCGCCCGGCCCAGATCATGACGCGTGGCGTATGGCATGATCTGGACCTGACGCAGTACCAGGCAAATGAAAGCGCCTTCCTGCCGGACGGACTGTTCCGCCCGGTGGACTGATGCCCGATCAGGCGCGTGGCTTGCGCGTGGCCCAGGCGGGGGCCGTCCTGCCTACATCAGCCCGCTTGCCCAGATAATCCTTCAGGTCCGCAAAGGAACGGGTGCGGGCGGGATCGGGCCATGTCACACCGGCATCCGCCGCGAACACGACAGCGTCACGCAGGCCACCATCCTTGTATTTCTGCAGGATTACGCCAAGGCCGCGCGTCATTTCCGGCAACTGGTCCAGCGGGAAGACCAGCATGCGCCGGTTCTGCCCGAGTACCAGAACATGGTCGCCAATGGCGGGCGCGCAGACCAGCGCACTTTCCCTGTCCTTCAGGTTCAGCACCTGCTTGCCGGTGCGCTTTTCCGCCGTCATGGCCGATTCCGCCACGATCATGCCACGCCCGGTGCTGGAAGCCAGCAGGCGCTTGCGCGTATCCTCGACCGGGAACATCGTGATGATGTCCTCATCATTGGACAGGTCGATAATCAGCCGCAATGGCTGGCCATCGCCACGTCCGCGCGGCAGGTCAGCCACACGCAGCGTAAAGGCACGCCCGTCGGTCGCGAAAACGCACAGCCGGTCATTGCTGTAACATTCGACCGCCATGCCCAGGCCGTCGCCTTCCTTGAATTTCAGGGCTTCGGGGTCCTGCCCATGGCCCCGAACGGTACGGATCCACCCCTTCTGTGACAGGATGACCGTCAGCGGGTCGCGCTCGACCGGCAGGGCGGCTTCGACATCAATTTCAACCGGTGCATCAGCCAGCAGGCTGCGCCGCTTGCCCAGCGCACCGCCGCCAAAGGTTTTCTGGATGTCCCTGATTTCGGATGCGATGCGCTTCCACCGCAATCCTTCCTGATCCAGCAGGTCGTGCAGGGACTGCTTTTCCGCGCTCAGCTTCGCATGCTCGTCGCGGATTTCCATTTCCTCCAGCCGCCGCAGGCTGCGCAGGCGCATGTTCAGGACCGATTCCGCCTGCAGTTCCGTAAGATCGAAGGTCGCGATCAGGGCGGCCTTCGCGTCGTCCTCCTCACGGACAATGCGGATCACTTCATCAAGGTTGAGATAGACCGCAAGGAACCCATCAAGGATTTCCAGACGCCGGTCAACCGCTGCCAGCCGGTTGGCGCTGCGACGCTGCAATACGTCATGACGGTGGTCCAGCCATGCCTGCAGCACATCCTTCAGGCTGCGCACGCCGGGCACCTGATCGGCGCCCAGCACGTTCATGTTCAGGCCAAAGCGACTTTCCAGCTGCGTTGCGCGGAACAGGGTTTCCATCAGCACCGCAGGTTCGATCCCGCGCGACTTGGGTTCCAGCACCAGCCGGATGTCGGTCGTGCTTTCATCGCGGATATCGGCCAGAAGGGGCAGCTTCTTCTGTTCCATAAGGTCCGCGACCTGTTCGATCAGGCGCGATTTCTGCACCTGATACGGGATTTCAGTCACCACGATCTGCCATGTGCCGAAACGCCCCTGCTCCACATCCCATTTCGAACGGATGCGGAAGGAACCACGTCCGGTTTCATACGCACGGGCAATGGCGTCGCTGTCCTCCACAATGCTACCGCCGGTGGGGAAATCCGGACCGGGCATATGTTTCAGCAGTTCCGCCGTGGTCATGGCGGGTTTGCGGATCAGGGCAAGGGCCGCGGCACAGATCTCACCCACGTTATGCGGCGGGATGGAGGTCGCCATGCCCACCGCGATCCCTGCCGCCCCGTTGGCCAGCAGGTTGGGGAAGGCTGCGGGCAGGACAACGGGTTCCTGTTCCTCACCATCATAGGTCGGGCGGAAGTCAACGCAGTCCTCGCCAATGCCCTCCAGCAGGGCCTTGGCCACTTCGGTCAGGCGGGATTCCGTGTATCGCATGGCGGCGGCGTTATCACCGTCGATCGAGCCGAAATTGCCCTGCCCTTCCACCAGCGGGTAGCGGACGGCAAAATCCTGTGCCAGCCGCACCAGCGCCTCATAGACCGAGGCATCGCCATGCGGATGGTATTTACCGATCACGTCGCCCACCACGCGGGCACATTTCTTGAACCCGGCCGACGGGTCCAGCTTGAGCTGCTGCATCGCATAGATCATGCGACGATGTACCGGCTTCAGCCCGTCGCGCACATCAGGCAGCGAGCGCGACATGATCGTTGACATGGCATAGGCCAGGTACCGTTCGCTCAGCGCATCGGCCAGCTTGGTATCTTCAATATGACCGGCTGTTGTATCCACAGGCATGCAATCTTCCTCCCGCAGGTGAACAGATAGCGAAACTTTACGCTTTGTCCAATGGTAGTAATCAGTCAGCAGCGGCCGCCGCCCCGTCGGGCGGTGCATCCGGCGGGGGAATGTCCGCTTCGCGCGCCATCATGTCCAGCAGCCTGCACCGGGCTTCGGGCACCGGACGGTGCCGCTGGCCAAAAGCGTCGCGTTGCAGGAAATGCCCGGTCAGGCGCAGCCCGTCATACCAGTCCACCGGGGTGCCGACCTGATCGGGGTGCAGCACGAAACCGGGCAGTGGCAGCAGGCGGCTGCGCCATTCGCCCGCGCGTTCATCCGATACCGCCCGCCCTGTGCGCGGCGATACCCACCGCAGGTCGCCTGAACTGCCACCAAGGGCGCAGTGCGTCAGGTCCAGCCCGAAACCTAGTTCGGACAGCAAAAGCAGTTCCCACCGCACGATTTCAGGCATGGCTTCCGCTACCGCCCATTGCGGGTCAAGGCTGATCCGCGCCAGCAGGCTGGCCAGTCCGTGAAATATGGCGGGATGGGGTTCGCGTTCCGGCAGGCAGCCATCAGCCAGCGCGCATAACGACGCCAGCATGGCCAGTGGCAGCGGCGCGTCCAGTATGCGGGCCGCGGAGGCATGGACCGTTTCCGCCGTGATATTGCCCAGCTGTTCGGGCAGCCGGGCGGTCCAGCGCGCGCGGACAAGGTTACCAGTCTGCCAGACCGCCCGGCCCCGGCTGGATGAACCCCCACGGGCCAGTCCATGATACAGCCCGTATTCGCCCGTCAGGACATGCGCAATTGCGCTGCCTTCCCCATACGGGGTGGCGGAAAGCACAAGGGCGGGTGCCTCCCATTCCATCAGGAAGCACCCGCCCTTGCGCAAAGAAAACCGGAAACCGGCAACGTGATCAGTTGCCAGCAGCCTTTGCCACTTCGGCGGCAAAGTCGTTTTCTTCCTTCTCGATGCCTTCACCCAGCTGGAAGCGGTCGAAACCGGTCAGCTTGGCGCCTGCCTTTTCCACGATCTTGCGCACGCGGCTTTCGCCATCATGCACCCAGACCTGTTCCAGCAGCACAACTTCTTCATAGAACTTGCGGATACGGCCATCGACCATCTTTTCAATGATCGCGTCGGGTTTGCCCGAAGCCTTGGCCTGTTCCACCAGCACCGCGCGCTCACGCTCAAGCGCCTGCGGGTCAACGCTGTCCACATCCAGTGCTGCCGGACGGGTCGCGGCAACATGCATGCCGATGCGACGGCCAAGGTCTTCCATCGCTTCGCTGGCGGTCGGTGCCTCAACGGCAGCCAGCACGCCAATCTTGCCCAGGCCGGGGCTTACGGCGGAATGCACGTAGGTCGCGACCACGCCCGACGGCACGCTTAGCACGCGCGCGCGGCGGATGGACATGTTTTCACCAATGGTGGCGATCAGGTGCGTCAGTTCATCGGCAACGCTGCGGCCGCTTTTCAGCACGGCGGTCTTCAGCTTTTCCAGATCGTCGCCAACGCTCAGCGCGGCATGGGCCACTTCGGAGACGAAGTTCTGGAAATGCTCGTTGCGGGCGACGAAGTCGGTTTCGGCATTGATCTCGACCATGGCAGCCTTGAGATCGGTCTGCGCCACGCCAACCAAGCCTTCGGCCGTAACGCGGCCGGACTTCTTGGCGGCGGCCGACAGGCCCTTCTTGCGCAGCCAGTCGATTGCGCCTTCGATATCGCCTTCGGCTTCGTTAAGGGCCTTCTTGCAATCCATCATGCCCGCGCCGGTCTTCTCACGAAGTTCCTTGACGAGGGCTGCGGTAATCTGCGCCATTATCCTGATACTCCTCACGACAGGCGCACGCCCCGCATCGCTGCAGGGCGTGTCCTTGCTGTGTCAGTTACGCCGGGCGGCCTGTTTCAGCCTGCCCCGGCGTCCATTTTCATTCCGCGCTTGCGGCGGCTTCCGTCACGGCCGTTTCCACGGCGGGGTCAACCGGCAGTTCCTCGGACGCACCGAAGTCTTCACCCGATGCACCCAGCTCGGCGGAGATACCGTCGAGGACAGCGGACGACACCAGTTCGCAATACAGGGCAATGGCGCGGATGGCGTCATCGTTGCCCGGGATCGGATAGGTCACGCCACGCGGGTCGGAGTTGCTGTCCAGCACGGCTACAACCGGGATACCCAGCTTGTTGGCTTCTTCAACCGCCAGCTTTTCCTTGTTCGTGTCGATCACGAACAGGATGTCCGGCAGGCCGCCCATTTCCTTGATACCGCCGAGCGAACGCTCCAGCTTCTCACGGTCGCGGGTGATGTCCAGGACTTCTTTCTTGGTCAGGCCCTGGGTGCCGTTTTCCAGCATGTCGTCAATGCCGCGCAGGCGCTTGATCGAACCGGTGATGGTCTTCCAGTTCGTCAGCATGCCGCCCAGCCAGCGGTGGTTGACGTAATACTGGCCGCAACGCTTGGCCGCTTCGGCCACCTGGTCGGCTGCTGCGCGCTTGGTGCCGACGAACAGCACGCGGCCGCCACCGGCCACGGTGTCACGGATCGCCTTGAGCGCACGGTCCAGCATGGGAACGGTCTGCTGCAGGTCGATGATGTGGACCTGGTTGCGCACACCGAACAGGTATGGCGCCATGCGCGGGTTCCAGCGGCGGGTGTGGTGACCGAAGTGCACGCCGGCTTCAAGCAGCTGGCGCATGGTGAATTCAGGCATCGCCATGTCGGCTAAATCCTTGTGTCTGGTTTATCCTCCGTGAAGCACGCCCTGTTTTTCAAGGACACCAGAGGTCTTGGCTTCACGTGCGAATTGGCCCCGACGTGGGACCGTGGCGGGATATGGCTGTTTTTGGCGCATATTGCAAGGGCGCTGTTGGCCCCGGCCGCATCGTGATGCAACTTTTCGCAAGCGGGGTGGTTGCCCCGTGCAAGGGATGCCTGTCATCCGGACGGGCGTCACGCCCGTATTGCAACATGAAACAGGGGATCAAAGCGTAATGGCGATCACGAAATTTGCGACGGCACACTGGTCAGGCGGACTGAAGGACGGCAAGGGCGAAATCTCGACCCAGAGCGGTTCGCTCAAGAACCAGCCCTATGGTTTCAATACCCGTTTCGAGGACAAGCCCGGCACCAACCCCGAGGAACTGCTGGGCGCAGCCCACGCCGCATGCTTCGCCATGGCGCTGTCGGGTATCCTTGGCGGCGCGGGACTTACGCCAAAATCACTGGACGCGAAATCCGAAATCGTACTGGACAAGCAGGGGGAAGGATTTGCCATCACCCATGCGAAACTGACGCTGGAAGCCGAAATTCCCGGCGCCACCGAAGCACAGTTCAAGGAACTGGCGGAAAAGGCGAAAGCAGGCTGTCCCGTCTCGAAACTGTTTGACGCGACAATCACGCTGGACGCGAAGCTGAAAGGCTGATCCAGCAGGCGGCGCGGAACGAACCGGGGTTCCGCGCCAGATTTTTTACAGGACAACCGGATCCTGATTGCCCACCTGCCCCCGATGGCGCAGCAGGTGATCGGCCAGAACGCAGGCCATCATCGCTTCACCCACCGGCACGGCACGAATGCCGACACAGGGGTCATGCCGCCCCTTGGTCATGACATCCACGTTCTCGCCCTCACGCGTGACGGAGGGCACGGGCGTCAGGATCGAACTGGTCGGCTTGACCGCGAAGCGCGCCACGACCGGCTGGCCAGTGGAAATGCCCCCCAGCACGCCACCGGCATGGTTGGACGCGAACCGGATTTGGCCATTTTCCATGCGCATCGGGTCCGCGTTTTCTTCCCCCGTCAGGCAGGCGGAGGCAAACCCTTCCCCGATCTCGACACCCTTGACGGCGTTGATGCTCATCAATGCCATGGCGAGATCGGAATCCAGCTTGCCATAGATCGGCGCGCCCAGTCCGGGCGGTATGCCTTGGGCCACGACCTCGATCACCGCACCGATGGACGATCCCTTCTTGCGGATATCAGACAGGTATTCTTCCCACACCGGCAGGATCGTCGCATCCGGGCAGAACAGCGGATTGTCATTCACAATTTCCCAGTCCATCCGCGCACGGTCGACCGCATGTGGCCCGACCTGCACCAGCGCGCCACGGATGCTGACCATATCCCCCAGCACCTTGCGCGCCACGGCCCCCGCCGCGACCCGCATGGCCGTTTCCCGGGCCGAGGAACGGCCGCCACCCCGATAGTCACGGATGCCGTATTTCATGTCATAGGCGACATCGGCATGACCGGGACGGTAACGGGTTGCGATATCGCCATAATCACGTGAACGCTGGTCGGTATTGCGGATGACCAGCGAGATCGGGGTGCCGGTTGTCCTGCCCTCGAACACGCCGGACAGGATCTCGACCTGATCGGCTTCCTGCCGCTGGGTGGTGAATTTCGACTGACCGGGCCTGCGGCGGTCCAGCCAGGGCTGGATATCCGCCACATCCAGCGGGACACGCGGCGGGCAGCCGTCAATCACGCAGCCGATGGCCGGGCCATGGCTTTCACCCCATGTGGTGACACGGAACAGGTGGCCGAAGGTATTGTACGACATGGGGTGCGATCAGTTGCCCGCGACCGTGATGTCCGGCGCGGTGGGGTTTTTCATGCCGACAATATGGTAGCCGGAATCAACATGGTGGATTTCACCCGTAACGCCACCCGACAGGTCGGACAGCATGTACAGCCCCGCACCCCCAACTTCTTCCAGCGACACATTGCGTTCCAGCGGGGAGTTGTACTGGTTCCACTTGAGGATATAGCGGAAATCGCCAATGCCATTGGCAGCCAGCGTCATGACCGGCCCCGCGGAAATGCCATTGACGCGGATGCCATCACCACCAAGGTCAACCGCCATGTAGCGTACCGATGCCTCCAGCGCCGCCTTGGCCACACCCATCACATTGTAATGCGGCATGACGCGCTCGGCCCCCAGATAGGTCAGCGTCAGCAGCGACCCGCCGGGGTTCATGATTGCGGCCGCGCGCCGGGCGACAGCAGTGAAGGAATAACACGAAATGTCCATCGCCTTGAGGAAGGCGTCACGGGGGGTGTCGACATACCGCCCGCGCAGGAACTGCTTGTCCGCCCAGCCGATGGCATGGACAAGAAAGTCGATCTTGCCCCATTCCTTCTCGATCGCGGCAAATGTCTCGTCCATGGCGGCGTCATCGGTCACGTCGCACGGCAGCACCAGCGTCGATCCAACGCTTTCAGCCAGCGGACGCACGCGCTTGCCCAGCGCCTCGCCCTGATAGGTAAAGGCAAGTTCGCCCCCCTGCTCGGCCACGGCGCGCGCGATGCCCCATGCGATGGAGCGGTCATTCGCAACACCCATGACAAGGCCCCGCTTGCCTTTCATCAATGAACCCTTGATGGCGATTTTGGGCGCGCCGTCTGACATGCTGGTATCCTTAATGGTAAATGACGGATGAAATTTCGGCCTCGTGGTTGCACAAGCTGCCGTTTTGGACAAGATGCCGATTGCGCTAATTGTAGCCAATAATTGTCACATGGTAACTTACCTTATGTTTCCATATGTTTCGTATCCCTGCGCCGCCCACATCCGGCACAGGCGGGTACAAGGCATTCAGCGTTACGGAACCCCGACCCCATGACCCTTCCCCTGATCGACCTTGCCGCTGACCCGTTCGACCTGTTTGACGCGTGGATGCGTGACGCGACAGCGCACGAACCCAACGACCCGAACGCCATGGCGCTGGCTACGGCCACGGCTGACGGACGGCCTTCGGTGCGGATGATCCTGCTCAAGGGCGCGGACCGGCGGGGATTTGTTTTCTACACCAACCTCAACAGCCGCAAGGCGGCCGAACTGAAGGCCAACCCGTACGCTGCCCTGCTGTTCCACTGGAAAAGCATCCGCCGCCAGATCCGTATCGAGGGCGCGGTGGAACCCGTGACCGCGGCCGAGGCCGACGCCTATTTCGCCAGCCGCAGCCGGGTGTCGCGTCTGGGCGCGATTGCGTCCAACCAGTCCCACCCCCTGCCCGACCGCGCCGTGTTCGAGAATGCGGTGGCAGACCTTGAAGCCCGCTACCCTGATCCCGACGCCGTCATTCCCCGCCCCGCCAACTGGAGCGGCTTTCGCGTCGTGCCGCAGCATTTCGAATTCTGGCAGGACCGTCCCTATCGCCTGCATGACCGCGCCGTGTGGGACCGGACAGCCGATGGCTGGACGATGGAACGCCTTTATCCCTGAACTTAACGCCCCCTGATCCGTTTTCATCCATCAAGGGGCGTGTCGCACCCGCCAGACGGACCGCACGCCCCATGAACGGATCAGGAGGCGGCGCATGTGCATACGCAGGATACTGTTGCCACTGGCGGGGATGAGCCACGCGGAAAGCGCGCTGGACGTGGGTGGCGCGATTGCCCGCATGTTCGATGCCCATCTGGCCGTACTGCATGTGGGCACCGACATGCAGGAAGTCGGCCCATTGGTGGGCGAAGGCCTGTCGGGCGCGATGGTGCAGGACATGATCGCGTCCGCGCTGAAGGAGAGTGCCGCGCGCCTCAACGGCGTGCGTGGCCTGTTTGACGCATTCGTCACCCGCGAACAGATCCCGGTCGTGGCGGTGGACTCCCCCCTTTCGCCAGTGGGCATGTCCGGCCTGTCCGCAAGTTTCATCGCCCATAGCGGCCATACCCGCAGTGTCGTGTCCTTTCAGGCGCGCCTGTCCGATATCGTGGTCCTGCGCCAGCCCAATCCGGAGGGGGATGTCTCCTCATCCGACACGCTGCACGCCATCCTGTTCGAAAGCGGGCGCGGGGTGATCATCGTGCCGCCCGTGGCGCCGCCGACCATCGGCAGGCGCATCTGCATCGGCTGGAATGGCACGTCGGAAGCCGCATCCGCCATCCATCACGCCCTGCCGCTGCTCAAGCGGGCGGAAGCGGTGCATATCCTGCACAGCCCCGCCTATCAGCGCCCCGGTCCCGAAGCACGGCATGTACGGTCATTTCTGTCATTGCATGGCATCATGGCCAATATTCACGAATTCGGTAGTGATTCCCGCCCGGTGGGTGAAGACATGCTGGACATGGCCCATACGCTGGGTGCGGACATGATGGTCATGGGGGCGTATTCCCATTCCCGCCTGCGTCAGATGATTCTGGGTGGCGTCACCCGCCATATGCTGGAAAACAGCGATATTATCGTTATCATGAGCCGCTGAGGAACGGATCGGCCACCATATCCCGCAACATTCGTATCCCCGTCGTGAAATATGCGTATTATTATGTGTAAATGCCGGACCATGCCTTGATTTTACAAACCGCGGGGATTAGGTGTGGCGGGGAAAAGAACGCCATAGCCTAGTGTAAAATCCGGTCTGGGGGGAGATTATGCGCATTAATGCGGACATTATGGCAGAACTGAAGCAGGCGGGGGAAAATGCCTCCGACGTGCTTCGTGTTGCCCTGACGCGGCTGCGCGGACGTATTGCGCTTGTTTCATCCTTCGGGGCCGAATCAGCCGTCATGCTGGCGCTGGCGGCCGAAATCGATCCCGCCGTGCCGGTCCTGTTCCTTGAAACGGGCCAGCATTTCCCCGAAACGCTGGCTTACCGGCAGGAACTGGCCCGCGTGCTGGGCCTGCGCGACGTGCGTGACCTGCACCCCGCCCCCCGACAGATCGAACGCCGCGACCCCGAAGGCCAGCTATGGGCCTTCGACCCGGATGCCTGCTGTGCATTGCGCAAGGTCGAACCGCTGGATGAAGCCATGATCCCCTTTGATGCATGGATCACGGGCCGCAAGCGCACCCAGGCCGCGACCCGGCAGGGCCTGCCGGTGGTGGAGGACGCGCCCGGCGGCAAGATCAAGATCAACCCGCTGATCAGTTGGACCCCGCGCGAACTTGATGCCGAAATGACGCGCCGCAACCTGCCGCGCCATCCGCTGACGCTGCGGGGCTATCCCTCGATCGGGTGCGCGCCATGCACACGGCCCGTGGCCGAAGGCGAGGACCCGCGTCAGGGCCGCTGGGCCGGGCAGAACAAGACGGAATGTGGTATCCATGTCCGCAAGGCATCCTGAAACGGACGCCACCGCACCGGCCGGGCTGAGGCCGCCAGTTTTCCCTGTTTTCTTTCCTGTTACGGAAGGTCTGTAATTCCATGGACGATCTCGACCAACTAGAGGCCCAGAGCATCTTCATCCTGCGCGAAGCCTACCGGAAGCTGAAGCCGCTGGCGATGCTGTGGTCGCTGGGCAAGGATTCCAACGTCATGCTGTGGCTGGCGCGCAAGGCATTCCTTGGCAACGTGCCGTTCCCGGTCATGCATGTCGATACCGGCAAGAAATTCCCGGAAATGTACAAGTTCCGCGATGAATATACCAAGAAGTGGAACCTGGAACTGCTGCTGGGCGACTGCCCGCCGGTGGAAGACATCGACCCAACCCTGCCGCCCGCCGCACGTTCTGCCGCGCGCAAGACCGCGGGCCTTGCCGCGATGATCGACAAGTACAAGCTGGCGGGCGTGATCGCGGGCATCCGCCGTGATGAACAGGCCACCCGTGCCAAGGAACGCGTGTTCAGCCCCCGTGGCGCAGGCCACAAGTGGGACGTGCGCAACCAGCCGCCCGAATTCTGGGACCAGTACGCCACCCCGCACGAACCCGGCATGCATGTGCGCGTCCACCCCCTGCTGTCATGGCGTGAAATTGACATCTGGCGTTATATCGAGCGCGAGGACATCCCGCTGGTTGACCTGTATTTCGCAAAGGACGGCAAGCGCTACCGCTCGCTGGGGGACCAGGACATCACCAGCCCGGTGGAAAGCAACGCGACCACCGTGGCCGAAGTGATTGCGGAACTGGAAACGTCGCGCACATCCGAACGCGCGGGACGTGCCATGGACCATGAGTCCGAGGACGCGTTCGAACGCCTGCGCGTGGCCGGCTACCTCTGATCGGACAGGACGGAGTTATATTACAATGAGTACAATCCCGACCCCTGCCCCGCAGGAAGCCGCCACCCCCATCGTGATCGTGGGCCATGTCGACCATGGCAAGTCCACGCTGATCGGTCGCCTGCTGTATGATACCGACAGCCTGCCCGACGGGCGTGTCGCGCAGATCATTGAATCCAGCAAGAAGCGCGGGCTTACGGTTGAATGGAGCTTCCTGCTCGACAGCCTGCAGATCGAACGTGACCAGGGCGTGACCGTTGATTCCACCCGCATTCCCTTCCGGCTGGGCACGCGCCAGTTCGTGATCGTGGATGCGCCGGGCCACCGTCAGTTCCTGCGCAACATGATCACCGGTGCGGCTGATGCCGAAGCCGCAGTCCTGGTGGTTGACGCGAATGAAGGCGCTCAGGAACAGACCCGCCGCCACGCCATGCTGCTGCGCCTGATCGGCATCCGCCATGTCATCGTGCTGATGAACAAGGTTGATATCTTCAACTACGACCAGAAGAAGATCGAAGCCGCCGAGCGCGACATCACCGCACTCCTGCACCAGCTTGAAATCGAACCGACGGTGTTTGTCCCCGCCTCCGCGCGTGAAGGCGACAACATGGCGTCGCGTTCCGACAAGATGCCGTGGTACAAGGGCCCGACCCTGACCGAGGCGCTGGCCGCCGTTCCCGCCCCGTCATCGCGCGCCGACCTGCCGCTGCGCCTGCCGGTGCAGGATGTCTACCGTTTCGACACCAAGCGTATTGTCGTGGGCCGTATCGAACGCGGCCGCATCCGCGTGGGCGATGAGGTGGTGATTGGCGTGCATGGCGCGCGCGCGCGCATCGCCACCATCGAAAGCTGGCACACAGCCCCGCAGGTGGCCGCCATTGCGGGCCAGTCCGTGGCCGTGACGCTGGAACCCGATGTCATTCCCGACCGGGGCGACTTCCTGTATCCCGCATCCGCCGCCCCCCTGCGTGCGGCGCGCATCCGCACGCGCTTGTTCTGGCTGCGTCAGGAACCGCTGCGCGTGGGCGAAAGCTTCAAGCTGCGTCTTGCCACGGCGGAACACCAGGTCACGGTGGCGGCGATTGATTCCGTGGTGCGCCTGGAAGACCTGACCGAACACCCGGCCGAGGAAGTGCCGCCCGAAGGCTTTGCCGAAATCACGCTGGCGGTTTCCGAAACCATGCTGTTCGACGCATTCGTGCCGGGCACATCGGACGGACGTGGCGTGCTGGTGGACCGCAACCAGCAGATCGTCGGCGGCGCGCCGCTGATCGGTATTGCCGAAAGTGTCGCGGGGCGCAATGCCATCCACCCGACCGACAGCGCCGTGTCGCTGTGGGACCGCGCACAGGCAAAGGGCCACCGTGGTGGCGTGTTCTGGATGACCGGCCTGCCGGGCGCGGGCAAGAGCACGCTGGCGCGCGGGGCGGAAACGCGCCTGTTCGCACGCGGGGTCGATGTTTCGGTTCTGGATGGTGACACGCTGCGCGCGGGCCTGTGTTCGGACCTTGGCTTTTCCGAAGCGGACCGTCGTGAAAACGTGCGCCGCGCCGCCGCCGTGGCCCGCATCCTTGCGGAAAGCGGTCAGGTGGTGATCGTTGCCCTGATCTCCCCCACCATTGCGGACCGCGAACTGGCACGCCAGATCGTGGGTGAGGGTTTTCATGAAATCTTCATCGACACGCCGCAGGCCACGTGTGAAGAGCGCGACCCCAAGGGGCTGTATGCAGCCGCCCGCGCGGGCAAGATCGAAGGCTTCACCGGCATCGATGCGCCGTATGAAGCACCCGTGAAGCCCGCCCTGCGGCTGGAAACGGCCAATGCGTCAAGCGATGAGACGGCAGCACGCCTCGCCGCCTTCATTGGTGAGGAAACCCGCCTTGACGGGGCGGTCCAGCGCCAGAAGTCCTGATGCCAGCGGGGTCGGGCAGGACCTGTCCGGCCCCATGCAGGACCGGGTTTTAGATTACAGGCGCCAGTTTACATGTCTGGCGCCTTTTTGTACCAGTCACGACAGATAGATCGCCTGTTGCCTGGAAAGGATCGGTTCACAAGTGGATGTCAGGAACAACCGCCGGGATACGACCGGTGCCAGCGTCATTACCGCCAACCGCCTGCTTGATGGCCGCATCGTCTGGCTGACACAGCAGGGATGGTCGGAACATATCGGGCATGCCCGTGTTTTTGACAATGCGGATATCGAAGGCGCGATAGCGCAGGCCAAGGCCACGCCGGATGCACGCAGGCTGGTGGGTATCTATGGCGTGCAGCTTGACCCGTCGGCTGCGGGCCTGTCCCCGCTTACGGTACGTGAGCGCATCCGTGCGTTCGGGCCGAGTGTCCATCCTGATTTTGCCCCTGTGGAGACATCCAATGTCCACTGACACCGCACCCCTGCCGGTTGGCCGGTATGCCTATGACCAGGTGGACCGTACTTTCCTGTCCCAGCGCGTGGCGCAGTTCCGCGAACAGGTGAACCGCCGTGTCAAGGGCGACCTGAGCGAGGATGAATTCAAGCCGCTTCGCCTGATGAACGGCCTGTACCTGCAGCTTCATGCCTACATGCTGCGCGTTGCGGTACCCTATGGCATGATGGGGTCGGACCAGATGCGCATGCTGGCCCATATCGCGCGCACATATGACCGCGATTACGGGCATTTCACCACGCGCCAGAACATCCAGTTCAACTGGATCCGGCTGGAGGATACACCCGATATTCTCCAGCATCTGGCGGACGTGGACATGCACGCCATCCAGACCAGCGGCAACTGCATCCGCAACGTGACGTGTGACGAGTTCGCGGGCGCTGCCGCCGATGAACTGCTGGACCCGCGCATCCATGCCGAGATCCTGCGCCAGTGGTCCACGCTGCACCCGGAATTCTCGTTCCTGCCGCGCAAGTTCAAGATCGCGATCAGCGGCAGCCCGCATGACCGCGTCGCGGCCCGCTTCCACGACATCGGGCTGGTCGCCCGCCCCGGTGCGCAGGGTCGGCCGGTGTTTGACGTGTTCGTGGGTGGCGGGCTTGGCCGCACGCCGATCATTGGCGTGCAGCTGCGTGACAACCTGCCTGAAGAGGACCTTGTTGCCTACCTTGAGGCCATCGTGCGCGTGTATAACGCCTATGGCCGCCGCGACAACATGTACAAGGCCCGGATCAAGATCCTTGTCCAGGCGCTGGGTGTCGAGGCGTTCCGTGAAAAGGTCGATGCGGAATTCGCGCTGATGGACCGGGCGGATTACCGTCTGGATCCCGCCATTGTTGATGGCATCCGCGCGCGTTTCGGCATTCCCGAACTGGTGGCCCCGGCGGATGCGGCGCAGAAACTTGCCGCCGACCGCAAGGCCGACCCTGCCTTTGACCGCTGGGTGCGCACCAATACCCATCCGCATCGCAATGACGGTTTCATAAGCGCCGTCATTTCCATCAAGCCCGATGGCGGCATCCCTGGTGATGTCACGGCGGACCAGATGGACCTGATCGCCGAACTGGCCGATGGCTGGTCGTTTGGTGAAATCCGCGTCACACACATGCAGAACGTGGTGCTGGGCCATGTGCGCAAGGACCGTCTGCACGAACTGTGGGGCAAGCTGGTCGCGGCCGGTCTGGGCACGCCCAATATCGGGCTGGTGGGCGATATCATCGCCTGCCCCGGGCTGGATTACTGCTCACTGGCCAATGCGCGTTCCATTCCGATCGCGCAGAAGCTCAGCGCCCGCTTTGCCGATCCGGAACTGCAGGAACGCATCGGCCGGCTGCATATCAACATATCGGGCTGCATCAATGCCTGCGGGCACCACCATGCGGGTCATATCGGCATCCTTGGGGTGGACAAGCGCGGCGAGGAATTCTTCCAGTTGACCCTTGGTGGTTCGGCGGCCAATGACGTGGCCATTGGCCAGATCATCGGCCCGGCGCTGCCGGAAGACGAGACGGTCGATGCCATTGCCCGCCTGATTGATACCTATCTGGTGCTGCGTCAGGGTGACGAGCAGTTTATCGATACCTACCGGCGTCTTGGCGCCGCCAGCTTCAAGGACGCTGTCTATGCCCCTGCTTGAGAATGGCCACATCAAGGATGACACCTGGGTCACGGTAACCGAAGACGCGCCCCTTCCGGCGACTGGCGCGGTGATCGTGCCCTTCGCACGGCTGGAAGAAGGCCTGGCACGCGGGGCGGATGCGCCGCTGGGCGTCACCATCGGGCCGGATGTGGATGTGTCCCTGCTGCGCCCTGCCCTGCCGCGCCTTGGCCTGGTGGCGGTCACGTTCACGACCTTCCGTGACGGGCGTGCCTTCACGCAGGCCCGCGCACTGCGTGAACACCTGTCATTTACGGGGGAAATCCGGGCGACCGGCAAGCCACTTCCGGACCAGTACGAATTCATGCTGCGCTGTGGCGTCACCACCGTTCAGACCGAGCGCGCGGAAGACATAAGCGTATGGCAGCAGGCGCACGAAATCATTTCCGTCGCCTATCAGCCCTCCGTCCTGCATGAACGCAGGCAGGGGCTGGGGCTGCGCCGCTTCCTGTCCTGATGACATGATGGGAAAGGAAGGCCCTGCATCCTTTTCCCATCTGACAGGGCGTGTTACCGCAGGGACATGCGCAACCACCGTGCTTTCGGACTGATACGGACATGACGCGCCCGGACATGACGGGCGCGCGCCTGTGTGGTGCTGTCCTTGGTGCGGGATGGTGGGGTGTCGCCAGCCTGCTGGCCCCCGTCCTGCGCCATAACCTGTCGCGTCGCCTGAAACGGGGCAAGGAAACACCGGCCAGCCTGCCCCAGCGCCGTGGCATTGCCAGCATGGGGCGCCCCCACGGCCCGCTTGTCTGGCTGCATGCCGCAAGCGTTGGCGAAAGCATTTCGGTGCTGCCGGTTATCAGCCAGCTTCTGGACATCAGCCCGTCCCATCATATCCTGGTCACGACTGGCACCATTACGGGGGCCGAGATCCTGCATGCACGCCTGCCAGGCATGGATCGGCATGAACGGGTCCTGCATCAGTTCACGCCGCTGGATGTGCCACGCTGGGTTGCGCGATTTGCCGATTTCTGGCGTCCCGATGCGGCGGCACTGGTGGAAAGTGAACTCTGGCCCAACCTGATCGCAACATGCAGGCGGCGGCGCATCCCGCTGGCGCTGCTTAACGGACGCCTGTCGGACCGGTCACTGGCCCGGTGGGGCAAGGCGCGATGCCTGCTGGCGCGCATGCTGTCCACTTTCACATGGGTCATGGCCCGGACGCCGGAAGATGCCCGCCGCCTGCAACACGGTGGCGCGGGACGGATCGACATGATCGCAGACCTGAAAGATGCGGCAGCGCCCCTGCCGTGCAACCCGGCGGACCTTGCCGCCATTGGGCGCATGCTGGCCGGTCGTCCGGTCTGGGTGGCGGCTTCCACCCATCAGGGGGAGGAAACCGAAATCCTTGCCGCCAGCATCATTATCCGTCAGGCCGTGCCAGATGCGCTGACCATCATCATTCCCCGCCATCCCGAACGTGGGGCGGATATCGGAGCACTGGCGGACCAACCGCTGCCCCGTCGCGCGGCGGGACAGTTTCCCACAGCGCGTGATGCCGTATGGATATGCGATACATTGGGGGAAACGGGGCTGTTCTATGCCCTCGGCGCACCGGTCCTTATGGGAAACAGCCTGCCCGGCTGCGCGGGTGGCGGCCATAATCCCGTTGAGCCGGCACGGGCGGGATGCCCGATTGCCACCGGCCCGAAAACCGGCAATTTCCGTCAGGCCTATGCCCGGATGGAGCAACGCATCTACTACGTGCACACTGCGCGGGACATTGCGCAATGGGTCATCACGCAACTGCGGCATCCCGGCCGGGACGGCGTTTTGGCACCTGATCCTTCCCCGCCCGACCCTGATATTGCCCGGCAGGTCGCCCTTGCGATTCTGACTCTGGGACAACGGTGATGCAAGCCCCGGCCTTCTGGTGGAATGCGCCTGCCCATCCGGGATGGGCCGCCCGCCTACTGTTCCCGTTGTCATGGCTGTATGCATCCGCAACCGCCCGGCGGGTCAGGCACACCGGATGGCGGGCACCGGTGCCCGTGCTGTGCTGCGGGAATATCGGGGTGGGTGGTACGGGCAAGACCCCGCTTGGCCTTGACCTTGCCCAACGCGCCATTGCCCGTGGGCGTCGCCCGGCCTTTCTGTCCCGTGGCTATGGTGGCCACCGGCCCATGGGCACGCGGGTTGACCCTGATCGCCATACAGCACGTGACACAGGGGATGAACCGTTACTGCTGGCCCGGGTCGCACCATGTTATATCGGCGCGGACCGCGCGGTTTCAGCCCGGCAGGCCCTACGGGACGGGGCGGACTGCCTGCTGATGGATGACGGATTCCAGAATTCCACGCTGCATCAGGATCTCGCGCTGGTGGTTGTGGATGGTGCGGTCGGATTCGGCAATGGACAGGTCCTGCCTGCGGGGCCGCTGCGCGAACCGGTCCACAGTGGTCTGGCGCGTGCGGGGGGCATTGTCATGATTGGTACCGATCGGCAGGGTGTTCTGGCCGGCATGGAAAACGGGCCCCCCTGCTTTACCGCCATGTTACAGCAGGATGTTGGCAACGTGCCGCGTGACAGGCCCCTTATCGCCTTTGCCGGCATCGGACGGCCCGCGAAGTTCTTTGACGGGCTTGCCAGCATGGGGCTTTCCCCCCTGCGCTGCATGGCGTTTGCCGACCATCATCCCTATACCCGGACGGAATGCCGCGACCTGCTGGCACTGGCCGCGCAATCGAATGCGTGCCTGGTAACAACGGAAAAGGATACCGTACGCCTGCCCCCCGACATGCGGGCGCAGGTTACGACCGCCAGCGTGCATCTGGCATGGGACACGCCCGCCATGCCCGAACGCATACTTGACCTATGGCTGGGCAGGACAGACGCATGACAGTTGCCACCCCCACACGCTCCGCCACGCGGCAGATGCATCTGGAAGCCGCCTTCGTGCGCGGGTTGCTGGCGATATTCCGCCGGATTGGCCCGGTGCGGGCCTCCAACCTGGGTGGCTTCCTGTGCCGGATGGTGGGGCCATGCCTGCCGGTGTCCCGCATTGCCGATGCCAACCTGCGCATGGCGATGCCCGAACTGGACGCCACCATGCGCCGCCGCGTGATACGGGACATGTGGGATAATATCGGTCGCAATGCTGGCGAATTCCCCCATCTTGCCACCCTGCCCCGCAATCCGGGCAGGGGTCCGGGCTGGGACGTGGTGGGGGAAGAATACCTGACCGCGCAGGCACGTCGCGGCGGCCCGACCATTTTCGTATCTGGCCATATCGGCAACTGGGAAATGCTGCCGCCCGCCGTGGCGCGGTATGGCATGCCATTTTCATCCTTCTACCGCGCGCCGAACAACCCGCTGGTTGACCGGATCCTGTGCGACCTCCGGGATGCGGCCATGGGGCAACCTGTTCCCCTGTTCGCCAAGGGGGCGAAGGGCGCACGCAGCGCGCTGGGCCATATCCTGAAGGGGGGCCATCTGGGCATGCTGGTGGACCAGAAAATGAATGATGGTGTCGCCGCCCGGTTTTTCGGACAGCCCGCCATGACGGCGGGGGCCATGGCGGCCATGGCGATCAAGCTGCGCTGTCCCGTCATTCCCGGCTATGTCGAGCGCCTGGGTCCGGCACGGTTGCGGATTCATGTCCATCCCCCGCTTGACCTACCCGACAGCGGCAACCGGGCGCAGGACCAGATGGACCTGACCCAGATGGTCAATGACTGGATTGAAAGCATTATTCGCCATCATCCCGGCAGTTGGCTATGGCTTCACCGCCGCTGGAATGTGCATTTGCCTAAAAAAAAGCCTAAAAAATAATCATATTTGCAACATATTATTGCTTTTTTATCACAGGTTAAGGTTTCTGCCTGTTTCTTCGGCTTTCAGTCCCAAATTCAATTTGGCAAAGCTGCCATGCAGGAATAGCGTTGTTTCCACATTGTCACACCACGACAGTCAGAGGGCCAACGGAATGCACATGATGGATCAGCAGGCATATGCCACCAATGTTGTTTCCCTGCGGCAGGGCTTGCTGCCCCGTCACCGCGAATACCTGATGCGCTGGCTGCAGGCCGGTGCCTGCATGGGCCTGTGTGATGCGGACATCACCGACCGCGACGAAAATGATGAAATCGATCTGGAACATGTCCTGGTCTGGGTACGTGAGAACGCAAACCCCGCCTACATGGTTCGCCCCGAAGGCAAGGGAATGGGCTGGATACTGATCGACCAGATTCACGAACGCCCGCTGGCAACCTATCGCAGCTTCGAAGCCGCACTGCATGCGATCCGTCCGGTGCTGTCCTGCGGGGCGACTGCCGCGGCCTGAACGGCCGCGACAGCATTCCCCTTCGCGCCTTAATTGGCGCTGCGGCGCAGCTTGCCTGCGGGGGGGATGACGATCCTGCTGCCACCGGATGGCAGGATCTGGAACACTGCAAGATCACGCCGCGTCTTGCCATTTTCAAGAAAACCAAAAGCGCCATCCACCCCGCCAAAACCTTCCGGCCGGGTCAGCGCCTGCACGGAATAGCCATTGGCGCTGCCTGCGGGGCGCGTCTGGTCCAGGGCCTTGACCAGGGCAGCCGAATCATAGGTCAGGTCAGCCAGCGGCGTGGGCATGTGATGGTAGCGCGCCATGAACTGCTGCACGAAAGCCTGACGGCTGGTCGGATCGGGGGCTGCGTACCACGCGCCCTGCAATGCCGACAGCTTGGTGGCGAAAGCGCCCCACAGTCCCGGTCCCATGATCTGCACATGCGTGGGGTCCACATGCACCTCGGTCAGGGCGTTGATGACCATGCCCAGTTGCAGCCCCGTATCCCCCAGCAGCAGGGCGTCAAACGGTGGCGCCGGGAAATCCGGTGTGGTGGCAGGAGCCGCGGGCTGATCGGATGAGGCCGGGGGCGCGCCATCGGGATTGGCGGGATCGACCGCCGCATCGACCTTCGGGGCTTCGGGCTGCGCATCCGGCTGGGGCTGGACCACGGCGGCGGCGCGGGTTTCATAGGCGGACAGGGTTTTCAGACCCGTTAAAACGGATGCCTGCAGGCTTTCATGATACATGATCTGCGGGGATTGCAGCCCGTTTTCCGCGCATACCTGCTGAAGCGCCTGCCCCAGCGCATGGCCCAGACGGTTTTCAGGCAGGAAGGCGGCAAAATGCTGCCGTCCCTGCTGGCGCGCGGCCAGCACCATACGGCGCACCTGCTGTTCGGGGGCGATGCCCAGCGTCCACACACCGGGCTGGGCCACGGACATGTCACTGGTAAAGGCCAGCATGGGCACATGCGCCGCCGTGGCAACGGGGGCGGCGGCAGCCGTATCATCCGTGGTCAGCGGCCCGAGGATCAGCCCATCCCCTGCCGAGACCGCAGCCTGTGCCGCCGTCGCGGCGGTGCTGCCGGGGGCTGCCGTGTCATGCACATCCAGCGGCGGGGCGGTCGGGGTGTTCATGGCCATGCGGGTGGCGGTCAGCATTTCCTGACCCAGACGGGCATTGGCGCCAGTCAGGGGCAGCAGGACACCGACGCCGCGCCCAGCCTTCGGGGCATGATGGTGGCCACCGCCGCTGGCGCATGCCGTAAGGGCCGACAGCGCTAGCCCGGCAAACAATAAGCGCTTGCATGCAAAGCGCGAAGAGGCAGAATCAACATCCTGTCCTTGCATCTGGGTTCCGAATGTCTGACGCCTCATCTTCCTCGCCTTCAAAATCTCAACATGCCGCGGAACATCCGACGGACATTCCCCCAGAAACGGTTCATAGCGGAGAAACGCCCCCCCGTCATGCAGGGAACGCGGATGAATCCATTCCGGTTGTGCATCGGCCGGGAGAACTTGTCCTTGTTTCCACCCCCATTGGCAATCTGGGGGACATGAGCCACCGCGCGGTGGCGACGCTGGAATCCGTTGACCTGATTTTGTGCGAGGACACCCGTACCAGCGCGCGGCTATTGCGGGAATACGGTATTCATACCCGTACCCGTCCGCTGCATGACCATAACGAGGACCGGCAGATCCCCGCCCTGCTGGACGCACTGGGCGCGGGGCAGCGCATTGCGGTGATTTCGGACGCGGGCACGCCGCTCATGTCCGATCCCGGATACCGCCTGGTGCGTGCGGTCGTGGCGGCGGGCGGGCATGTCACGGCCGTACCCGGCCCCAATGCGGCGGTCATGGCGCTGACCCTGTCTGGCCTGCCCCCGCACCCGTTCATGTTTTCAGGCTTCCTGCCCCCGCGTGAGGCCGCGCGTCGCGAGGTGCTGGCGCAGTTGCACGCGGCGGAATGCGCGGGCCTGTCCGCCACATTGCTCTGGCATGAAGCCCCGCACCGGCTGGCGGAAATGCTGGCGACCCTGGCTGATATCATGGGGGGCGACCGCCCTGCCGCCGTTGCGCGCGAACTGACCAAGCGGTTTGAGGAAGTGCGCCGTGGCACGGTGGCCGAACTGGCCGCCCACTACGCGGACAACCCGGCCCGTGGCGAAATTACCGTAGTGCTTGGTCCGCCCCTGCAGGGCGACAGCACGGCCAAGGATCTGGACACGCAATTGCGCGAGGCCCTGCGCACCCTGTCGGTCAAGGACGCGGCCGCCCTGGTAGCGGGCATTACCAGCCTGCCCCGGCGCACCGTCTATGCCCGTGCGCTGGAACTGGCGCGCGAAACATAAGAAAAAGTTTCTGGGTGCTGCCTTTTTTTAAAAAGGCAGCATTCTTCGAAGCTTTTTGAAAAAAGCTTCACCAAAAACTTTCTTATTATACAGCCCTGACGGGTACGATCAGGCTCAGTGCTGTTCCGGCAGGTCGGTGCTGAACAGGGAATCCGGCGGCATGGGACCACCTGTCGAGGCATCAAGTAGATCGACACGGGTGGTTTCCTGCTGGGCGTCCTGGATGATCCAGCCACGCAGCAGCAGCGGGCTGTCATGGAAGATCAGCGTCATGCTGCCATCACCGGGGGAATCGGTGCGCACGACCGTAATTTCCAGCACATTGCCCTCACGCGACAGGCCGGTGACCGTCACATCCCCCGACAGTTGCAGGTGAGGACGCAGCAGCAGGCCAAGCGGCGTCTTGTCCATGGGCATGGTGGTGGTCTGGTCCAGCTGGCTGTCGTTGAATACGACCTGATCATGATTGGCCACCAGCAGCAGCGGGCTGGGGGGATCATACTGGAACCGCATGCGGCGATTCGTCCGGTCGATCCACGCGGTCCCGGTGCTCTGCTTGCCATCGGGGGCTGTCTGGCGGAACCGGGCCTTGAGCAGGCTGATCGCATCCAGATGCCGCTCAACACGTTCCAGCAGGGCGTGGTCCTGATCCGATGCGCCAACGGCCATCTGTTCCTGCGCATGGGCGGTGGGCACAAGGCCACCACCGGCAAGCAGGCAGACCAGTCCACAGGCGGCGATGGTAGGGGAAAATCTCATGATACGGGACGATCCATACGGGAAGTACCCGCCCACTGGTGCCCCATCATCGGGGTAAGATCAAGGCGGCCGGATCAGGAACTGCCGATCAGCACGCCGGCCACGAATACCAGCAGCCCGCCAATGACAATCTGCACGATGGCCGAACCGAACGGCGTTTCCTGATACCGCCAGCGTATCCACGAAATCACGAACAGTTCGATCACCACAACGATCACGGCGGCAATCATGGCGGTGGAAAAATTATCGATCAAAAACGGCAGCGTATGACCAATCCCCCCCGCGGTGGTCATAAGCCCGCATATCAGCCCGCGCAGCAGTGGCGCGCCACGGCCCGACAGCTTGCCATCATCGGACAGGGCTTCGGCAAAGCCCATGGAAATCCCCGCCCCCACTGACGCCGCCATACCGACAAGAAACGCGTTCCATGGCTGGTGTGTGGCGAAAGCCGCCGCAAAGACCGGGGCCAGCGTGGACACCGATCCATCCATAAGCCCCACAAGGCCGGGCTGGATGACCTGCAGCACGAAGCGGCGGCGCGCGTCCTCGTCCTCGCTTTCGCGTTTGCTGGTTGGCAGGCGGTCCAGTTCTATGGCGTTGGCGGCCTGTTCGTGCTGGTCCTCGGCATGGGCCAGATCGCCCAGCAGCCTGCGCGTGGCGGCATCTGTGGTGCGCAGCGCGGCCTGACGGTAGAAGCGCGCGGCATCCATTTCCATCTGCCGGGCATGCTGGCGCACGGCCTCGATCCCCTGTGTCTGGACCTGCCATGCGGGCTTGCGCACGATGAAATCCGCAATATCCTGCCGACGGATCAGCGGGATGTGGGGGCCAAACCGGCTGGCGTACAGGTCGATCAGGTCGCGGCGATGGCTGTCCTCTTCTACCGACATGTCGGTAAATATCTTGGACGTATCGGGATATTTTTCGCGCAATGCGTAAGCAAAATCAGAATAGATGCGCCCGTCTTCCTCCTCATTGGAGATGGCCAGCGCGAGGATTTCCTGATCGGTCAGGGACGAAAATTTACGCATTATCCAGTCTATGCATAAATTTTTGCGTCACCTCAAGAATATTGTCAATTTAAAAATCATTATCATTTGTATTTTTAAAGTAATGGCCGAAAGTGATTATGCTTCTCGATTACATTTACTGAAAACACATCCGGCCACCCCTGCCGTCTCAGACAGCGGCCTCGGCAAAGATATGGGTCACGTCGCCCTTCCACCGGCCATGATAGGCCGCAAGCCACGCTTCCGCCTGCGTGGGGCCACCGGCCGCGATTTCATGCAGGGGGGCAAGGTGCCGGGTCTCGTCACGTCCCTGCGCATCGCGCAGACCGCGCGCGCGCAATCCGTCGGTCGCCAGTTCGATCATGCGCGCGGCAAGCGGGCGCAGCGTGCCCTGCCCCCATGGCGTGTCCAGACCAGTGCGCGGCACCGCGCCACGAATGGCGATATAGTCGTCCCACCCATGTTCCAGCACCAGCTTTTCAGCGGCATGCACGGTGGCGTCATCATACAGCAGGCCGGTCCATAGCGCTGACTGCGCCAGCATCATGGCGGGCGACCCGGCATCCGCGCCCCGCATTTCCAGAAACTGCTTCAGGCGCACATCAGGGAACGCGGTGGTCATATGGTCCTCGAAATCGCCTATGGTCGGGCGCGTGCCCTCCAGCCCCGGCGGGCAGCGTCCCGCCAGCCAGTCCCGGAACGAACAGCCCGCGACATCAATCAGCCGGTCATCGCGGGTGACGAAATACATCGGCACATCCAGCAGCCAGTCCACATAAGTCGCAAAACTGAAACCATCTTCCATGAAACGACGCGGCATGCCCGCGCGTGCATTATCGGTATCGGTCCACACACGCCCGCGATTGGACAGATAGCCGTTAGGGTGGCCTTCATAGAACGGGGAACTGGCGAACAGCGCCGTCGCCACCGGCTGTAACGCCAGCGAGACCCGCATCTTGCGCGCCATGTCCGCTTCGGACCCGAAATCAAGATTGACCTGCACCGTGCAGGTCCGCAGCATCATGTCCAGCCCAAGCGTACCCACCTTGGGCATGTAGTCGCGCATGATGGCGTAACGGCTTTTGGGCATCCACGGAATATCCGACCGCCGTGCGGTGGGGTGGAAGCCCAGCGGGGCGAAACCGATGCCCAGCCGGTCGCAGATCGGGCGGATGGCGGCAAAATGGCGATCCATTTCGGATTCGGTATCATGCAGGGAGACCAGCGGCGCGCCGGACAGTTCAAACTGCCCCCCCGGTTCCAGCGAAATCGAACCGCCTTTTGCATCCGCCTGCCCCTTCAGGCCGATCAGCGCTCCACGATCGATGATTTCTTCCCACCGCCTGCCGCCATCTTCCGCCGCCAGTCCGCGCAGCAGCGCCTCGATCCCCTGCGGGGCATAGGGGGGCGAGGACCAGGCCCTGCGCTGGGGTGTTGCGGCGTCGGGCCGCACAAAGCCGAATTTTTCATGTTCCGTGCCGATCCGCCATTCGGACCGGGGCCGGGCACCTGCCGCCAGAATTGCGACCATCTGGTCAAATGATTCGATTACGGTTGAATTATGCGCGCCGGGATTCGACATGGCGGGGGCAATATCCTCAAATGACAGTCAGATTAACGCCGGCGACAGGCTGAACGCGCATGCCGGAGGGGGCAGGTGTTTATTGACCCATCCCTCATAAGGCCTTGAGGCCAGCCCCGACAAGAGCCAGCGCCGCCGCCGCCGCCGTATCCGCCCGCAGCACAAGATCCCCCAGTGACAACGGGCGCACGAACGGACGCGCGCGCAGCATGTCGTGTTCACGCGGGGAAAAACCGCCTTCTGGACCAATCAGCACACAGTCCCCCGGCCGCGCCATGACGGGAACGGCCGGGGCATTGCTCCGTTCAAGGGCGGCAAAAAGACTTATGTCTTCAGGCCATTGGGACAGTACGACCGGCAGGTCCGCCAGCGGGTCGATGGTGGGTACATCCAGCCGCTCGCACTGTTCGGCGGCTTCAACCGCTATACTTTGCAGGCGGGCCGCATTGATTCGATGGGTATTGGTGCGTTCACTTACCACCGGGCGGAAACGCGTCACCCCCAGTTCAGTGCCCATGCGGATGACCGTTTCGGTCGCATCACGCTTGAGCGGCGCAAACAGCAGGCACACACCCCGTGTCGTCACGGGCGCGCGAGTCTGTTCCACCAGCCGGATGCGGCAGCGGTCCCGGCGCAGGTGGTCGATGACGCCCTGCCATTCCCCATCGCGCGCATTGAACAGGGCGATCGCCGCCCCCGCCTGCTGGCGCAGGACGGTGCCAAGGTAATGGGCCTGTCCCGGTTCCAGATCCAGCATGGCGCCGGCCCCCATCGGGGCAATCGTTTCGGGGGAAATGAACAGTCGGGGGCAGTCCCTCATGCCGGGTGGTCACCTTTCTTACTTGCATGGCACCGGGGCCGGTCTTGACCCGGCGGGGTCTTCCGGCCCATCTGTTTCGCCATTAGCAGCCATGGGGCGATCCGTCATCGGCAAACCCTGTTCCCTGCCGCCATCAAGCCCGAAGGAGTTGCACCGTGGACCAGCCTGTACCCCATACGGATATCAGGGTGGATGGCTGGATCGGCCGCCTGCCCGTGCGCCTGCGCCCCTATGCGCTGCTGGCGCGACTGGACCGGCCGATTGGCACGTGGCTGCTGTTCCTGCCGGGTATATGGGGCATCCTGCTGCCTGCGGATGTGCCGGTGTCGCAGCGTATTTTCCTGATCGTGCTGTTCGGTATCGGCAGTGTCGTGATGCGTGGCGCAGGCTGCGTGGTCAATGACATGTGGGACCGCGACATTGACCGGCAGGTGGCGCGCACGGCGGGCCGACCGCTTGCATCGGGCGCGCTGTCAATGCGCGAGGCGGCGCTGTTCCTCGCGGCGCTGCTGCTGATCGGGTTCAACATCCTCATGAACCTCAATACCCTGTCGCAGGTGCTGGGCGCGTCCTCGCTCATCCTTGTCGGGCTTTACCCGCTGGCCAAGCGGGTAACGTGGTGGCCACAGCTGGTCATGGGTTTCACGTTCGGCTTTGGCGCGCCGCTGGGCTATACGGCGGCAGCGGACCGGATCGCCCCCGCCCTGTTCGCGCTGTATGCCGCAACCATCGTGTGGCAGCTTGGCTTCGATACGATCTATGGCTTTCAGGACATGGAGGATGACGCCCGCATTGGCGTGCGGTCCACGTCGCGCCTCATGGCCGGGCATGCGCGGCTGTTCGTGGGCATATGCTATGCGCTGACGGTTGCGGGACTGGGGGCGGCGGGGTGGCTTGCCCATACAGGTTACGGGTTCTGGCTGGCGCTGCCCCTGCCCGCCGTGCTGCTGGCATGGCAGGTCAGCCGACTGGACGCGCGGGATCCAGCCGGGTGCCTGCGCCTGTTCCGCTTCAACCGCGAAACCGGCCTTGTCATCGCCCTGGCCATACTGGCGGGCATGCTTACGCGCTGAGATGCATGATACGGCCCAGAAAGGCCCGGGCCATGTCCATGCACTGCAGGAACAGGGCGGAATCGTAGCGATGGCCCTCGTCACGCAGGAAGGCGTGCTGGGCATTGAATTCATGCCATTCGTACCGGGTACCCGCCTGTTCCAGCGCGTCGCGGATCATCTGCCGACCGGCAAAGGGCACATGCGGGTCCTGCCGCCCCCAGACAAGGAACGCCTCCCCCTTCATTTCACCAACCCGGGCCAGCGTATCGTCGCATCTGCCATGGCCAAGGCTGTGGGCATGGATATCGGTAGCATAGAAACACACCGTCGCCCGCACGCGCGGGTCAAGGGCCGCGCGAAAGGCCAGATGGCCACCAAGGCACACGCCCATCGTCGCCAGCGCGCCAGTGCAGTGCGGGCAGGATTCCAGCCAGTCCAGCGCCGCGCGCGCATCATGGTCATAGGCCGCAAGCGGTTTTTCGTGTTTCAGGAAATTACCTCGGTCGGTGCCCGGTCTGTCATAGGCCAGGACGGTCCCGGCCGGTTCGTATTCATGATAGACTTCAGGCACGCAGACCACATGCCCCAGGCCCGCCATCATGGCCGCAAGCCGGCGGATGGGGGCCGTCACCTGATAGATCTCCGAAAAAAGGACAATTCCGGGGAAGCGTCCCGCAATGGCCGGACGGAAAACATGCATCCGCATCATGCCTGATGGCGTTGGAATGTCAGCCGTTTCGTCTGAAAGGATAATCATGGCAATACGCGCGCTCCATAGGACAATGGGCCATGATAGCAGCATACGCATCCCCCACCGAGGGGTAGGGCATCCTGTCATCTGTGTAATATCGTAGCAGGAAAATTAGGTGTTTTTGTTCAAATATTGCGCAAAAAAGGCTTCCAGCGTTGACATTCAATCTCATCCCCGGCCTGTATGGGGCATGAATTCGTTACAGAAAACATAATGTCATCCCTGTTCGCACTCTCCCTCGCATCACTGGCGATCTTGGCCGTCGTGGTTCTGATCGCGCGTTTCAAGATCAATCCCTTCATCGTGCTGTTCGCGGTTTCGCTGGCGCTGGCGCTGGGGGCGGGCATGCCGCCGCAGAAGGCCATTGCATCGTTCGAAGCTGGCGCGGGGCGCGTGCTGGGACATGTCGCGACCGTTATCGCGCTGGGTACCATGCTGGGCAAGATGCTGGCGGAATCGGGCGGCGCCGACCGGATCGCGGTCACGATCACCAGCCTTGCGGGTACGAAGCGTGTCAGCTGGGCCATGATGGTGATCGGCCTGCTGGTGGGGCTGCCGGTGTTTTTTGAGGTTGGATTCGTCCTGCTGATCCCGCTGGCCTTCACGCTGGCGCGGCGGACCAACACGCCGCTGCTGCTGCTGGCGCTGCCCATGGGGGCGGCGCTGTCGGTCACCCACGCCATGATCCCGCCCCATCCGGCAACATTGCTGGCGCTGTCGGCCTATCATGCGGATATCGGGCGGACGATCCTGTGGGGGATCGTGATCGGCACGCCGGTGGCGGCCCTTGCCGGGCCGGTTTACGCACGCTTCATCGCCAGTCGGATCGGGCCGGTGCTGCCGTCCGCGCTGGAGGCACAGTTCGTCAACCATGACGTGCCCGAAAACATGCCCGGCTTCGGCATTACGGTCATGACGATTCTTTCCCCTGTCATCCTGATGCTGGTGGGATCGATGGCGGATCTGGTGGCGAGGGCGCATACGCCGCTGAACAATGCGCTGCACTTTATCGGCAATACCGACATCGCCCTGGCGCTGGCGACGCTGCTGTCGTTTCAGGTCTTTGGCACCGCACGCGGGTTCAGCCGTGAAACCATCCTGAAATTCACCAATGACTGCCTGGCTCCTACCGCGCTGATCATGCTGCTGGTTGGCGCGGGCGGTGGTTTCGGGCAGGAACTGGTTGATAGCGGCGTGTCATCGGCCATTACCGACCTGGCGGTGGGGGCGCATGTGCCGCTGCTGGTGCTGGCGTGGCTGCTGGCGGTGGTGGTGCGTGTGGCCACCGGGTCCGCCACCGTGGCCATGAGCACGGCGGCCGGTATTGTCGGGCCGATCCTGCTGCGCACCCATGCGGCATCACCCGAACTGATGGTGATCGTGACCGGGGCCGGGTCCGTGGCGCTGGGGCCACTGAATGACGCGGGTTTCTGGCAGATCAAGGAATACCTTGGCCTGTCGGTTGGGCAGACCATAAAGACATGGTCGGCGATTGAAACGCTGATTGCCGTGCTTGGTCTGGCATTCGCGATGATGATCTCGCTGGTGGTCGGATAAATGAGGAATTATTGCGACATAACCAGTTGAAAAAACCGTGGGCATTTCCGGAACTACCTTTTTTCAAAGGCAGCGTTCTTCGAAGCTTTTTGAAAAATGCTTCACCAAAAACTTTTGATTTTCAAAATATCATTCACTTGCGGTTATATGACAGCACATCCACGGCATCCGCCTGACTGACCCCTTCCATGCCCAGCGCGTCCAGTACTGACGCAGGGGTCTGCCGCACGCCACGGCAGGCATCGGGCAGGACGAAGGTTGCAAACCCTGCCCGGACCGCATCGCGTGCGGTCGCTGCCACGCAGTAATCCAATGCGACACCCACCACGAATACGCGGATAATTCCCCTGCCCTTCAGCAGGCCATCCAGCCCTGTCCGGCTGACATGATCGTTGTCTTCAAATGCAGAATAGCTGTCGATATCGGGATGCAGTCCCTTGCGCAGCACCACCCCGACATGCGTCTGCGCCAGCGCGGGCGAAAGACCGGCACCCGGCGTGCCCGCCACGCAATGCACGGGCCACGGACCACCCTGCCCGACAAAGGAGATATGCCCCGCCGGGTGCCAGTCCTGCGTTGCGACAATCACGCCAAACGGCAGGTCGCATAGTGGATTGATAAGGGTGGGCAGCCTGTCCGCCCCCGGCACGCCTAGGGGACCACCGGGCATGAAATCGGCCTGCATGTCGATAATCAGCAGGGCATCGGTGGCATTTATGCGCAGGGACATGATCTGTCTTTCCTTATCGCCCGTCGGGACAACATGGCATCCGCTTGAAAACTATTTCAAAATAAAAGTTTGGGAGTATAGTTTTTTTAAAAGGCGACGTTTGCCGAAGCTTTTGATAATTTGGATGCCAGCCTTGCTCAACCACCCCAAACAGATGCGGCGCATTGCAACCCGTTACGACAGGAGCGCCCTGCCCTTCCTGAGTCTCCTCAATTTCGCCGCCGCAAGATTTTTGGACCAGATCCTTTGTCACCAGAACCTGATCGAAAATCTATGAACAGGGGTCGGAGTATGGCGGTTATCGCGACACGCATGGAAAACAGCCACCTATTTTTTCTCCATTCCCGACATCGCCGCAACCAAATAACAGGACCTGACGGCCCCTAACTGTTGGGGGCATAAAATGCCATGGATTCATCAAATCTATAAAATGAATCATCTATATAAATTATTTTATATAGATGATAGTTTTTCATAAAATCAGGAAGAAGTTTCCCTTCCTCCCTTTTATATAAATCTCCTACCTGAAAAGGATATTCAATAATACCAAATTCTTTATTCCTAACCATATCATTGAATATTTTTTTGTTTCCATTCATTTGTAGATATTGACCAAGATTAAACATATCTACCGTATAAGGTTCACCTGCCCAATAACAGATTGACAGCATACGGCACGCAGCAGGCCGACTGTTTGATCTTAATAAACTATAAACAGCGTTCCATTTCTCCTGTTCCTCCGGTATGCGGCGTATGTCATTAATGCTTCCGGGCAAGTGTGTAATGCTTTTAATGACGGGAGGCGTGATGGCCAGTATCGTCAATAATATCATGCTCGGCTTTCTGTATCCCTGCCATTTCTGTGGGAAGACAGATGCACCCATGGCAATGACAATGCCCAGGGCAAGGACGGTATCGATATGGGCATTTTCAGACACGCCATCTCCTACTTTCTGGGAGACGCCCAACGTAAAACATACCAAAAAAATAATTATCAGGAATTGCCTTAGTTTTTTATCTTTTATTCCAATAAGGCAAGGAATGGCAGCGATATAAAGCGTCAGGGTATGCTTAATGGAAAAATCCGTATTGAATAGTAATGATGTAGAAATGACGCGCGGATGAAAAAATACATCGGATATTATATCGCTACCAAACATTAGCTTCAGGTAAACGAAGGCCATGACTGAAAATAATATACCAGACACACACCACGTATAAAATAATTTTTTGTTATTGAAAAACAATACAATGGTTATGACAAGCGGGATGGAAATTTCATTATGTTTTGCAGTGCCGGCCAGTACGGAGAGGAACGCCGCCAGGCATATTATAAAATAATTACTTTTCCTGTCATTCCAAAGACAGTCTATCGCCAGGAGCAGTGACAATAAAACAAAAAATATGCTGACCCATTGCGGATCATTCGTGGCAAACCACCAGCCGAAATATGCTACTGTATAAAGAAATGGTATGAAAAATGCCAGTATCATCCCAATGGGTTTTGCTCCCAACGATCTGACGCATAAGCTACATACAATACATGACAAAAGCTGAAAGGTGACACTGACTATCCTTCCAGCGACCATAACATCGTGCGTTACGTATTTACTGAAATAGCCAACCAGGTAGAATGACAGCGGTGGATAATTATTGAAAATCAGGCCGTTTTCAGGGTCTGGATAAAGGGGTCCCAATGCCGGGTTAATAACCCGATCAATCTGATAGGCGTTCCATCCTTCATTCTGCGCAAGAGGGATGTGATTGAAAATCTCGGAAAATGGGAAGATCACTGAAAATACAGTAGCGACAATCAAGATAGATAATATGACATACGTAAATATATCTATTTTCTTTCCTGTCAGTAACGAACTTTCCATTATGCTTCCACCAGATAGATCAATAGACGGCCTGATTAACTTTAATGACCTTACAAATATTACATTTATATGTAAAGAGAAATAATATTGCCTTTTTATAGTATAGATTTAAATAATTAAACTAATTTACAAATAAGTAAATTAAGTTATCAAAATAACACAATAAAACTCTTGCCAGCCTATTGGCGGGCAAGAGGCTGGCATTGACCAACCATGCCCGGATCAATGCTTCTTGACCCATTGAACCTGGCTCAGAAGTCATTTTTTGAGATAGAGATGAAACTTGCAGCAATGTGGATTGCGGACATGAATGTATGCATGCACCGGTCGTAGCCGGTTGCGATAAGCTGCCAGTTTTTCAGCTTTGCGAACATGCTTTCGCATCAGATGGCGCTTTTATAGAGATACCGGTTGCAAGGTGATTTTGATTTCCGGTTCTTCTTTGGTGGAATGCAGCAGGTGATATTTCGTTAGAGACCGTTTGGAAACTCAGTTCATGACAGGCACCTGAAAACTAAAAGACATTTTTAGTAAAGCTTTTTGGGAAAAGGCACCCCGAAAGAACTTTTATTGTCTTTTACCAATGCGTTGTTTTCAAACAGTCTCTTAAAACAAGAGACCGCCTTTTGTCAGCCCGACAGGGCGGGAAAAGCCCTTTTTTAAGCGGCGAGGCCGCTGTCCGGTGCGTTTGCAGGTGTGTCACATCAATCATCAGATTCTTCAACGGGCCAGCCTTTTCCATCAGGGCTGTAAAAATCCGTGTTATCTGATTTTCAGGTCATCAAAACAGATCACTCACAGGCTTGCCACCATGCAAACCTGTAAATCACCAATCGCCTCCCATTCAATAAATTAACAGGGCCTGAGCCTAGCTTCTGGCGTAGGGATTGCTTGACGCGCGCAGCAGCAGCCGGATTGGCGTGCCGGGCAGGTCGAAGGTCTCACGCAGGCCGTTGACCAGATAACGCTGGTAATCCTCGGGCAACTGGTCCGTACGGGTGCCGAACACGATAAACGTGGGCGGGCGGGCCTTGGCCTGCGTGATGTAGCGCAGCTTGAGCCTGCGGCCATCGACCAGCGGCGGCGGATGGCGTTCAATCATCATCTCGAACCACCGGTTCAGCGCACCGGTCGCGACACGGCGGTTCCAGATGTCATAGGCGCGACGCACGGTCGGCAGCAGTTTGTTGATCCCCGCCCCCGTCATGGCGGAAAACGCGACGACGGGTATGCCGCGCATCTGCGCCAGCGACGTCTCGATACGGTCCTTGATGGCCTGCCGGGTCGCGGCGCGGTCCTCCACCGCGTCCCATTTGTTCAGCGCCAGCACGCAGCACCGGCCTTCACGTTCGATCAGGCGGGCGATCTGCAGGTCCTGTTCATGCACCCCCAACGTCGCATCAAGCACAAGGATGACGACCTCCGCCATTTTCAGCGCCTCGATCGAGGCGGAGACGGACATCTTCTCCAGCGTCTCGTCAATCCGTGCCTTGCGGCGCAGGCCGGCGGTGTCAACCAGCTGGATCGGCCCCTGGTCATCATGCAGCATGACGGCAATGGAATCGCGCGTAAGTCCCGGCTCCGGACCGGTAATCATCCGTTCCTCACCCAGCAGGCGGTTCAGCAGCGTGGACTTGCCCGCATTGGGGCGGCCGACAATGGCAAGACGCAGCGGACCGGGGGGACGGATATCCTCATCTTCCTCACCTTCCGCCTGTTCGCGGCGGGTGCGGCGGTTGGCTTTCTGCACCGGCGGCAGATCGGTAGGCGGCAGGCGGTCGGCGATTTCGGACATGAGGTCGGCAACACCTTCCCCATGCTCGGCCGAAATGGCCAGCGGCGCGCCAAGGCCCAGCGAAAATGCCTCCATGGCCGCGGCGGCGCCCTGCCGGCCCTCCGCCTTGTTGGCGATCAGCAGCACGGGCCGGCCCTGCCGGCGCAGCCAGTTGGCGAAATGCTCATCCGCCGGTGTCAGGCCACTGCGCGCATCAATGCAGAACAGCACAAGGTCCGCATCCGCCACCGCGGATTCGGAAGATGCCCGCATACGGCCATACAGCGTATCGGGGGCCGCTTCTTCCAGCCCCGCCGTATCGATGATGCGAATGGCGCGGCCACGCACGACGGCCTGCCCTTCCTTGCGGTCGCGGGTTACGCCGGGGGTATCGGCCACAAGCGCCTGCCTGCGACCGACCAGTCGGTTGAAAATGGTCGACTTACCGACATTTGGCCTGCCCGCGATCACGACAACCGGCAGCGCATCCACTGGCGCGGATGGAAAAGATGAACTCACTGCGGCAACTTTCTTTTTAACTATAGGCGATAAGGTAGCCGTTATTGTCCAGCAGTAACAGCAGATTATCCACCACGATGGGCGCGGTCGTCACCTGACCGGGCAATTTGTGCAGGGATTCGATATGCCCCTGCGCCGGATCAATGATGGCGACCCCGTTTTCGGGGAAGCTGGAAATGAACACCAGCTTGCCCCCCGCCAGCAGCGGGCCATTCCACACGATACCACGCTTCTGCTTGTCGGAATTTTCGTACTGGCGCAACTGCGTGATCCAGCGGACATGGCCCGAAAGCCGGTCAAGGCAGGCCACCTGCTGGTCCATGGAGATAAGGAAGATCCAGTCCCCGATCACCAGCGGCGTGTTCTGCCCCGAAATGCCGCGTTCCCACAGCCTGCGGCCCGAACGCATGTCAATGGCCACCAGCACCGCGCCGGTGCTTATGGCATAGGCCGTGCCATCGGCAATGACCGGCATGCCATGCACGCACGAAAAATCGATCAGCGCCTGCTGCCCGTTGGTGCTGCCCAGCGTGTCGGCCCACACCACTTCGCCACCTTCGGCACGCAGCGCCACCAGGTCGCCCGAGCCGAAACCGGCCAGCACGACACCATCCGCCACGGCCGGGGCGGGCTGGCCATATATGATGGTATCGGCGGCGGTTGCCGCGTATGTCCACAGCACGTTGCCGTTTTCGGCATCAAGGCAGTACAGGTGTTCGTCAATGGTGCCAAGGAACAGGCGGCCATTGACGACGGTGGGCGCCGACCGGCCGGGGGTCTGGATGTTGACCCGCCATTTCAGCTTGCCCGTCGCGGCATCCAGCGCCAGCGCCTGACCTATGCCGTCAACGACATACAGCGTATCGCCATCGACACTGATCCCGCCGCCCAGGTTGTCCGAACGCATCTTGCGCGGCTTGGGGTTGTATTCCCACAGCTTGTGCATGGCGGGCCAGCGGTAGGCCCGGATCACGCCCTGTGCATCCATGACGAAAATACGGCCGTTCTGGACCACCGGCGGCGCCTGGATGATGCCGCGCCCGCTCGTACCCAGGGCGACGTAATACAGGGGCTCCGGTTCGGAAATGCCGGCACCGATGTCATGCGTCCATTCATGCTGCATGGTCCCGCGCCAGGCGATGTCCATGCCCACATGGTCGGGATTGACGCCCGATTGCGGCCACGCGTTCAGCGCCGTGGGGGCGGGCACGGTCACGGCCTGCGTTTCATCGGGGTCAACCGTCAGGCCGGCCTTGGTCTGCAGCACGTCGGAACGGTGGCCGATCAGCAACGGCTTCTTTTTCTGTGCACTGGAACAGGCCGCCAGGGCGGGCAGCAGCGCAGCCCCGGCACCAAGTAACGCGTGGCGGCGGCTCAGGGCTGGTTTCATGGTCTTCCTGTCTGTGGGCATGGGGGTGTCATGGGTCGGGCTAGCCACCTGCGTCCGCCCCCATGGTCTGCAGCATGGCTTCGGCACGGTTGCGCACGCCATCGGTTACGGACATGTCCATGGTCAGGCGTTCCAGCCTGGCGCGGGCATCCGCTTCCTTTCCGGTGCGCAGGTCAAGCATGGCCTCGGCCTCGATGGCCTGGGCGCGCCATGGCTGGCCCGCGCCATCAAGCACCGCAAGGCGTGAACGCAGGGTGGCGGGATCGCCGCTGTCGATCTGGTGCTGGACCCACAGCAGGCTGGCGAGCGAGGCGATGACCGGGTCGGTGGCATGTTCCTGCGCCACGCCATCCCACAGGGACAGGGCGGCAGGCAGGCTGCCGCTGTTGGCCAGCAGGGCCGCGCGTTCCATCCGCGCAAGGATGCGCAGCGGTGGCCGCGCCCTGCCATCCAGCGCCTCAAGTTCCTGCAGCCCGGTTTTCTGGCGTGCGGTCAGCGGGCCATCGATCCCCCCGTTGTCGGGCGCGCGGGCGGTATCCTGCATTGCGGTGAAATAGGCTGCCGAGACCGCCGCATCCGCCTTGTGTGCGCGGGAGACGGAATACTGCCACCCCCCGGCCCCGATGCATACCACCGCGACCACGGCGCCCGCGACAACCAGATAGCGGCGCGCCAGCGCCCGGATGCGTTCGGCACGGATTTCCTCATCGACTTCCGTGAAGATGTCGTCAGCCACGTTCCTGTCGTTCCCTGCTCGCTTGCGCGGCGCCATGCGCACGGCGCGTCGTAATTGTCGGCCCCACCATATCCGGCCTGAAACGGCACGGCAAACCACCATGTCAGGATGGATGCGCCATCATGGGCCACCCTGCCTGTCCGATCACATAGACCGACCCGTTTTCCACCGCCAGCCGTAAGGATGGTGGAAATGCAAAAAGTTCGGGTTTTTCACCGTTTCCGTCCCCATCTGTCACGCAGCAGCGCCCGGGCGGTGGTCACGACCTGCGCAACAGCCAGGCCTTCCATCGGGGCATTGCCCACCGGGCCGGGGGCCATGGCCACGCGTGCCCACGGGCCGGATGGCGCATATTCCGACGCCCGGCTGCGCCCGAACAGGCCCAGCGTGGGAATCCCGCACGCCGCCGCCAGGTGCATCAATCCCGAATCATTGCCGATGAACAGCGTGCAGCGTCCCAGCAGCGCCGCCACCTGTGTCACCGACAGGTTGCCCCCCGTATCCAGCGCATCCGGCAACTGATCCAGTACGGCCTGCGCGCGCGCGCGTTCGCCCTGCCCCGGTCCGTACAGGATCACCGGCCGCAGGGATGGATCATCTTCATGAAGCGCCCTGAACACCGCGACAAACCGTTCGGCAGGCCAGATCTTGCCATCCCAGTTGGCAGTGGGGCCCAGGGCGATCCAGCGCGGCCCGTCGGGCAGCATTTCGGCAGCCTGCGCACGTTCCGCCACACTGGTCCACACAACCGGCAGGGGTGCCGGGTCAAGACCCAGCAGGTTGCCGATATGGGTAATGCGCCGCCCCGGCCTGCGCCCGCCGCGCATGACATGGCGCGTGCCGACGCGCAAGAAATAGCTGACAATCGACCCGCGCAGGTCCACGCACAGGTCCCATTTCATCCCCCGGCACTGCAGCCACAGTTCCAGCCAGTGGCGGTCCCATGGCTGCTTGACCATTTCGATGGTGCGCACGCGGCGTGGCATATGCGCGAACAGCCCGGCCGCCACCGGCCCGCAGGCAATGGTGAAATCCGCCTGCGGATAACGCCGCAGCAGCGTGTCCAGCAGCCCGGTGGACAGGATGGCATCCCCCAGTCGGGTGGATGTGATGAACAGGATATGCATTTTCGTGGTGCTAGTCAGGTTTTGCTTATGTGCCAACCTCTCTTTACCCCTTGCCTGCGGGCACGGGCATGGCCAGATTGCGCATATGGCCAGAATTGCTCATCTTCCTGATCGCGCCGTGCTCAGCATTTCGGGCGCGGATCGCGTCTCCTTCCTGCAGGGGCTGGTGTCCAACGACATGACAACGGTCGCACCCGGCCGTGCCGTGTGGACCGCCTTCCTGTCGGCACAGGGCAAATGGCTGGCCGATTTCTTTGTCTTTGCCGACCCCGAGGGCGTGCGCCTGCTGGTCGATTGTGACGCGACACAGGCCGCCATGCTGCGCCAGCGCCTGTCGCGCTACCGCCTGCGCGCGGATGTGGAGATCAGCGAGACGGGATACGCCGTCCACGCCGCATGGGGAGAAGACTTTACCGCACCCGGGGGCTATCCCGCAGCCCCTGACCCGCGCCTGCCACAGGCAGGGTGGCGGTTCCTGCTGGGTCACCCCGTTGCCAGCCCCTCGGCGGATGATGTCGATTATGACCACCTGCGCCTGTCGCTTGGCCTGCCTGATGGCGTGCGGGACTGCGAAAGTGGCAAGACCCTGCTGCTGGAAGCCAATTTCGACCAGCTGAATGGCATTTCATGGACCAAGGGTTGTTACATGGGTCAGGAACTGACCGCGCGCACCCGGTATCGTGGGCTGGTGCGCCGTCACCTGCTGCCGGTAACGTCCCACCATGAACTGCCCGCCCCCGGCACGCCCATCCTGTCCGGCACGGCCACGGTGGGGGAAATGCGTTCCTCCCGCGACAAGGTCGGCATGGCGATGATCCGCAACGAACACATCAACGATACGGACCTGACCACGGAAGGGCACGCGCTGCACGTGCATATGCCCCAGTGGTTTGCCCTGCCCGCCAGGGCGGAATAGCAATACGTCCACCCTGCTTTTTTCAAGGTTAGAGAGACATGCCCTATACTCCCCCGGACCAGGCCGTTCGTGCGGCCATGATCGACCGGGTCAAGTTCAATGAAGACGGCCTGATCGCGGCCATCGCCCAGCAGCATGACAGTGGCGAGGTGCTGATGCTGGCATGGATGAATGCCGAAGCACTGGATGAAACGCTGCGCACCGGTCGTGTATGCTATTATTCACGCAGCCGCCGTGACCTGTGGCGCAAGGGCGAAACATCGGGACAGGTGCAGACGCTGCTTGACGCCCGCCTGGACTGTGACCGTGACGCCGTTCTGCTGCTGGTGGACCAGAAGGGTGTTGCCTGCCACACCGGACGGCGCAGCTGTTTCTACAATGCACTGCGCCCCGAAGGGATCGTGGAAATAACCCAACCGGAAATAGCGGCGGAGGCGCTCTATGGCAAAAAAGCCTGACAGAACAGTGGTGGATGACGAAGAAAAGCGCGAGCAGATCAGCAAGCTGGTCTGGATCGGCATTACCGTGCTGGGCACCATCATCATGGGCGTATTCATGCTACGCGCGGAACTGCAC
>NZ_VWPI01000005.1 GCF_015155755.1 Komagataeibacter sp. FXV3
TTTTTCATCAGGAATTGACCCAGCCAGCTGCTATTTCAGGCATAGTCGGGCGGGCGGTCAAGAAGAGGATCTGTCCTTTCTGTTTTTTGACGCGGCGGTGCTGGCGCGGAACCTGTAGCTGTCATTTCCTGTCTCGAGGATATGACAGTGATGGGTCAGCCGATCGAGGAGCGCCGTCGTCATCTTCGGGTCACCAAAGACGTCTCCCCATTCACTGAAGCTCAGATTGGTTGTGATGATGACACTGGTGCGCTCGTAGAGGCGGCTGAGCAGATGGAACAGCAGGGCGCCGCCAGACGCGCTGAAGGGGAGATAACCGAGTTCATCAAGGATCACGAGATCCAGGCGGAGCAGCCTGTCGGCAATCTGCCCGGCCCGGTTGGCGGTCTTTTCCTGTTCGAGCGCATTGACCAGGTCGACCGTTGACCAGAAGCGTGCCTTCCTGCGGTGATGGGTGATCGCCTGGATGGCCAGCGCGGTCGCCAGGTGGGTTTTCCCGGTTCCCGGACCGCCGATCAGCACGACATTCTCAGCACGCTCGATGAAGTCCCCGCCATGGAGCTGGCGGATCATGGGCTCGTTGACCTGCGTATCGGCAAAGGAGAACCCGGACAGGTCTTTATAGGCGGGGAACCGGGCGGTCTTTGTCTGGTAGGCGATGGAGCGCACTTCGCGTTCGGCCAGTTCCGCCTTCAGGAGTTGTGAGAGGATGGGAATAGTCGCCTCGAAGGCAGGCGCGCCCTGCTCGATGAGGTCGGCCGTGGCCTGGGACATGCCATGCATCCGCAATCCACGGAGCATGACGACAAGTGAAGCAGCAGCAGGATCATGACGCATGGCGGCTGTCCCTTCGCAGGATGTCATACCGCCCTGTATCGGCGCACGGTTCGTGTTCGAGCACCAGGGCCTGTGGGGCATCGAGCCGGGGAACCACGGTTCTCTTGGCATCGATCAGGCGATGAAGCGTATTGAGAACATGGGTCTTGGTCGCCACGCCGTCTTCAAGTGCCAGTTCAACCGCGCAGAGGACAGCCTGCTCATCATGCTGCAGCACAAGGGCCAGGATTTCAGCCATTTCCCGGTCGCCTCCAGGCCGCCTGAGCAGTTGATCCTGCAGGGTCCGGAAGGCAGCTGGCAATTCGGCAAACGGCGCGCCATTGCGTAGGGCGCCCGGTTTGCGCTGGATGACCGCCAGATAATGCCGCCAGTCATACACCGTGCGGCCTGGCACGCCATGCGAACGCGTGATGATCCGGTCATGCACGCACAGAACCTGCCCTTCGGCGATAATGCGCAGCCTGTCGGGATAAACCCGCAGGCTGACCGGACGATTGGCAAAGGAGGCGGGCACGCTGTAGCGGTTGCCTTCGAACTGGATCAGGCAGGTTGGCGAGACGCGCTTGGTCTGTTCGACAAACCCGTCAAAGGGACGCCCCGGCACCATGAGGTGAGGACGCTCGCTGGCATGGACCTCGGCGATGCTCCGGGCCAGTTCGATATGCTGCAGCCGTTCCCAGCAGTCCAGGCAGCGGGCTTCCAGCCAGGCATTCAGCGCCCCCAGATCAGGAAAGGCAGGCATATCCTGCCAGATATGGCGTCGGGCATCCTGCACGGTCTTCTCGATCTGCCCTTTCTCCCATCCTGCCGCCGGATTGCAGAAGGTCGCCTCGAACAGATAATGGCTGGCCAGGGCCATGAAGCGCAGATTGACCTGACGCGCCTTGCCAGAGCCAATCCGGTCCACGGCGGTCTTCATGTTGTCAAAAATACCCCGCCGTGGCACGCCACCGAGCACGCGGAACGCCTCGGCAAGCGCATCAAAAAGCATCTCGTGGGTCTGCAGGGGATAGGCCCTGAGTATGAAGGCCCGGCTGAAGGACAGTTTGGTGTGGGCAACCTGCAGCTTGACGCGACGGCCGGCAATGACCGCCCAGTCCTCGCCCCAGTCGAACTGGAAGGCTTCCCCGGGCTGGAAGCTCAGGGGCACGAAAACACCCCGACCCGTTGTCTGGCGTGCCTGGTGCTGTTCGTGTTTCCACTGCCGGATGAAAGCGGCCACCCGTCCGTAGGATCCATCATAACCCAGTGCCACAAGGTCTTCATGCAGTCGTCGCGCCGTGCGCCGGTTCTTGCGGGGGCGAGCGGCTTCCAGGACCAGCCATCCCCTCAGCCTGTCAGCAAACGGGTCCAGTCGGCTGGGACGTTCGGGGACCTGGAACCGCGGTTCAATACTCTGTGCCCGGAGATATTTCCGGATCGTATTGCGTGACAGTCCCGTCCGGCGTTCGATCTCGCGGATCGGAAGATGATCCCGGCAGTGCCACCGACGGATCACACTCAGAAGCTCCATGTCAATCACTCCTCAAACCCCCAGCAGATGCTGCCGGGGAGTGTGAAGGCATGGGTCAAATCTCGATGAAAATTTCCGCCCTACCCGGGTCAGTTCTCAGTGAAAATCAACA
>NZ_VWPI01000050.1 GCF_015155755.1 Komagataeibacter sp. FXV3
TCCATGATCTCGGCCGCCGCAGCCTGCGCCGGGTCCGCACCGGGTCCGCGCAGGGCGGCGCGGATCCGGCCAAACCCCGCCCGCTGCAGGCTACGGCTCTGCTGATCCGCCAGCAGGCGTTCAACGGTCTGCGCCAGCAGTTCGGGCGTGCAGCGTTCCTGCAGCAGTTCAGGCACAAGCCTGTGGCCTGACAGCAGGTTGACCATGGCCACGTACGGCACCCGGATCAGCCGCCGCGCCATGGCGGCAGTCAGCGGATTGACCCGGTAAGTCACCGCCATGGGCACATTGGCAATGGCCAGTTCCAGCGTGGACGTGCCCGATTTGGTCAAGGCCGCATCGGCTGCGGCGAACGCGTCATGCTTGTCATCCACATCCGTTACGATAATGGGCCGCACCGGCCATTTCGCAACACCCCTGCGCACGATATCCGCAATGACCGGGGCGACCGGCACCACGGGTACGATACCGGGCGCGCGCGCCTGCAGGATGGCCAGCATGCGCCCGAATACCGGCAGCAGGCGCGGCGCTTCGGACCGGCGGCTGCCGGGCATCAGCACCAGCACCGGCGCATCCGCCGCAATACCGTGGCGGGCGCGAAAGGCGGGACCGGAGCCGGTATCCGCCCCGGACTGCAGCACGGGATGGCCGACAAAACGTGCCTCGATCCCGTGGCGGGCAAAGAATTCGGGTTCAAACGGCAACAGGCACAGCATGCGTTCCCACAGGCCGGGAAATTCGCGCACCCTGTGTTCACGCCATGCCCAGACCTGCGGGGCGACATAATGCAGGCGGGGAATGGACAGGGGCGCGATCCGACGCAGCAACCGCAGGGTAAAGCCGGGACTGTCGATGGTAATGACCAGATCGGGCCGCCGGTCGGTAATATCCGCCACCGCCTGATCCAGCCTGCGCGACAGGTGCCGGATTTTGGGCAGCACTTCCATCAGGCCCATGACGGCAAGGTCACGCAACGGAAACAGCGTATGCAGCCCCTGTGCCTGCATGCGTTCCCCGCCAATCCCGGCAAACCGCACATTGGGGCATAGCACGCGCAGGGCCGCCATAAGGCGACCACCCAGCACGTCGCCACTCGCCTCCCCAGCCATGATCCAGATGGTGGGGCTGGTGGAAACCGGCGTGGACGACGCGCGCGTGGGGGAAGTATCAGTCATGCCTGTCCGGCTTATCGTGTCGGATCAGGTAGCGCAAATGCCTGTTGTAAAAACAGGGGACGGAACCCACGCCCCAAACAGACCCATTGATAAAAGGTAATGGAAGTTTTTGGGGAATGCCTTTTTTCAAATTTGAAGCTTTTTGAAAAAAGCTTCACCAAAGACTTCTTCATGATTTTCAGGGCATCGCACAAATTACAGGCGGCCCCACCACGGCACTGGCATGCCGTGGCGTTCTTCCCCTGTTTCAGTGCGTTTTAAGCAGGTCGCGTATGGTCACCCGGATATCATCCGGCAACGGGACATAACGCAGCGCAAGGGCCGCGTCATTGCCGTGCTGCATGCTCCAGTCAAAGAACGCACGCACCGCCCTGCCCTGTGGCGTATCGGCCCGGTCGGTCGGGATCAGCACATAGGTCGCGGCCATGATGGGCCATGCGCCCGGACCATCCCCATCCAGCACATCGGCGGAATGGCTGTCATCGGCCGCCCAGTGCGCAGTGGTGACGGCCTGCGCGAAACTGTCCGGCCCGGCAGAAACCAGGTCGCCATGATGATTGCGCATTTCGGCAATCGCCATATGGTTGCCCGCCGCATAGGCATATTCCAGATAGCCGATACTGCCTTCGGTATTGCGCACGGCGGCGGCGATGCCGTCATTGCCACGCGCGCCCTCGCCCACCGGCCATTCAATGGATGTCCCGCTGCCCTGCGCCTGTGCCCATCGGGGGGAAACACGGCCAAGGTAGGACGTAAACACGAACGTCGTGCCCGACCCGTCCGCGCGCCGCACCGGGGCCACCGGGATGGCAGGCAGGGGCAGATCCGGGTTTTCCGCGACAATGCGGGGATCATTCCACATGGTGATATCCCCCGCATACAGTTGCGCCAGCAGTTCCCCCGTCAGGTGCAGCTGACTGCTATCCACGCCGGGCAGGTTCACCACCGGCACGATCGCACCCATGACCGTGGGAAACTGGATCAGGTGGAACTGCGCCAGTTGCGCCGCCGTCATGGGTGCGTCGGATGCACCGAAATCCACCGTGCGGGCCTTGACCTGATTCTGCCCCGCGCCCGATCCGATGGTCTGGTAATTCAGGCGGATATCCGTCGCATGTGCGGCCCCTTCCCCCCATGCCCCGTAAATGGGCGCGCCGAAGCTGGACCCGGCCCCGATGATTTCAGTGGCATGGGCGGTTGTGGCACCAGCCAGGCCCAGCGCCACCGCTGCCCCCAGCCCGATGCCGCGACGGGCGCCGCGCACCCGGCGCCGTTCAGCCACGCAGGACGGCATTGCAGCTTTTCTGTGCGGCTGCGACCACCCGATCACAGACAGCTTCGATTTCCGCATCGGTCAGGGTCCTGTCCATTGGCTGAAGGGTTATCTCCACGCCCAGCGACTTGTGCCCCGCCGGGATCTTGTCGCCCTCGTAAACATCAAACAGGCTGACGGCCACAATCAGGTTGCGCTCGGCCCCCCTGACGGCCTTCAGCAGCTTTTCCGCCGGGATATCGGCCGCCACCACAAAGGCGAAATCACGCTTGAGCGGCTGGAAGGTGGACAGCGCGGGTGGCGCCCTGCGCTTGCGCCTGGGTTCGGGAACCGCATCGGGATACAGCGTGAACGCACATACCGGCACGTCGATCCCACGCTTCGCCAGCAGGGCGGGATGCAACTGCCCGAAATGCCCCAGTACCAGCTTCGGCCCCTGCCGGATCACGCCCGAGCGCCCGGGATGGTAATAGGAGGGGGCATCCGTGGTAATGCCCAGCCCCTCCATCGCGGCCCCCATGGCGGACAGTCCCGCCAGCGCATCGGCCTTGGCCTGCCACAGGTCCACCGGTTGCGCCGCCTGTCCGGGCAGACGGGGGGAATGGCCGCTACGGATCCCGGCGGCCACCAGCTTCTGCCCATCGGGGCCAAAACCGGGGCCGACTTCAAACAGGCCAAGATCGGGATAGCCACGCGCCGCGTTGCTCTTTACCGCCGCCAGAAGGTTGACCAGTGGTGTGGGCCGCATCTGGTCCAGATCAGCCGCAATCGGGTTGAGCAGATGCAGGTCCGTGGGCGTTTCACCAAATTCGGCCGCCTGTTCCTGTGCTACAAACGAAAAGCCTACCGTTTCCAGCAACCCGCGCGCGGCAAGCTGGCGACGCAGGCTGGCGACACGGCTCTGGCGCGGGGTGAAGGCCGGCACCGGCACGGCGTTGCCCACCGGCAGGGACACCGCAGGCACGCTGTCCAGCCCACGCAGGCGCAGCACTTCCTCGATCAGGTCCACTTCAGGGTCAATCGCTCCCGCTCCCTCGGCGGCGGCCTGCGCGCGGGCGGGCGGCAGGTCGGGCTGCTGGTCCAGCAGTATGGGCGTTGCGATGTCATTGCGCCACGATGGCACATCCACCACCACATGCCGCGCATCGCATTCGCGCACCCTGAACCCAAGACCTTCCAGCAGATGCACGGCATGATCGGGTTCTTCCACCAGTCCGCCCAACGTTTCCAGACGGGCGAATTCCAGATGCGCCTGCCGCTGCCATGCCGGTTCAGCCCCGGCGGAAACCACGCTGCCCGCCTCCCCGCCACACAGGTCAAGGATCATGCGCGTCACGGCTTCCAGCGCCGCGGGCGGCATTGCCTGGTCCACACCACGCTCGAACCGCTGGCGGGCATCGGAATGCAGGTTGTGCCGCCGCCCCGACAGGGCAATGATCACCGGATCGAACAGTGCGCATTCCACGAATACATCCGTGGTGTCATCACTGACGCCGCTTTCAGCCCCGCCCATGATACCGGCCAGCGACTGCACGCCGCGCGCGTCGGCAATCACGCAGTCATCGGGCGTCATGACATGTTCGCTGCCATCCAGCGCGGTAAAGGTTTCGCCAGCACCTCGGCAGATGGTCAGTTCATTGCCCATCAGTTTATCCACGTCGAACACGTGCAGCGGCCGGCCAAGGTCGAAAGCAAAGAAATTGGTGATGTCCACCAGCGCGGAAACCGGGCGCAGGCCCACGGATTCCAGCCGCCGCTTCAGCCATTCCGGGCTGGGACCGTTCTTCACGCCGCGAATGACGCGCCCCAGTACCCACGGGCAGGCTTCGGGGAAGGTAATGCGCCAGTTGATGGGGGTTTCAAAGCGCCCTTCCACCGTTTCCGCAAGCCACGGCTTCAGGGTGCCAAGACCCGCTGCGGCAAGGTCGCGCGCAACCCCACGCACCGCCAGCGCGTCGCCACGGTTGGGGGTGATCGCGATATCGATGACCGGATCATCCAGTTTGGCAAACAGGGGATAGGACTGCCCCGGCGCGGTGCCTTCGGGCAGTTCGGCAATGCCGTCGCTTTCCTCGCCCAGTCCCAGTTCACGCAGCGAGCACAGCATGCCGCCACTGGCCTCACCCCGCAGCTTGCCAGCCTTGATGGTGATGCCGCTGGCGGGAATGAAGGTGCCGGGCGGGGCAAAGATCACATGCAGGCCAGCACGCGCGTTGGGCGCGCCGCAGACGACCTGCACGCGTTCGAACCCCTCGCCCGCATCGACCTGACACACGCGCAGGCGGTCGGCATTGGGGTGCTGGACCGCTTCGACAATGCGGGCGGTGCGGAAGGAGGCAAGGGACGCGCCGGGGTCTTCAACGCCTTCGACTTCCAGCCCGATGGTGTTCAGCGTGGCGCAGATTTCTTCCACCGTCGCCGTGGTCTCAAGATGCGTGCGCAGCCATGACAGGGAAAACTTCATCGATCACAGACCTTCGTGCAGCAGGGCGGGAGACAGGGGACAGGTGCCGTAATGGCGCAGCCAGCGGACATCGCTTTCGTAAAACGACCGCAGGTCGGGAATGCCGTGGCGCAGCATGGTCAGGCGCTCGATCCCCATGCCAAAGGCAAAGCCCTGCCATTCCCGCGCATCCAGCCCGCAATTGGCCAGCACGCGGGGGTGGACCATGCCAGCGCCCAGTACTTCCAGCCAGTCATCACCCGCGCCGATCTGGCCGGTTTTACGTGACCAGCCGATATCGATTTCCATGGATGGCTCGGTAAAGGGGAAATAGGACGCACGGAAGCGCACCGGCAGGTCCGGCATCTGGAAAAACGCGCGCAGGAAATCCGACAGGCAACCCTTGAGGTGGCCCAGCGTGATCCCCTTCTCGATCACCAGTCCCTCGCACTGATGGAACATGGGCGAATGGGTGGCGTCATGGTCGGCGCGGTAGGTGCGGCCGGGGGCGATGATGCGGATAGGTGGTTCATGCCCCAGCATGGTGCGGATCTGCACGCCCGATGTCTGGGTGCGCAGCACGCGTTCGGGCTGGCCCTCGGCTTCGGGCGGCAGGTAGAAGGTGTCCTGATCCGTGCGGGCGGGATGATGCGATGGCGTGTTCAGGGCCGAGAAATTGTGCCAGTCGCTCTCGATATCCGGGCCTTCGGCGATCTGGAAGCCCATCGCGCCGAAAATGGCGGCCATTTCCTCGATCGTGCGGGTGATGGGGTGCAGGGCGCCTTCCGCTTCCGGCGCGCAGGGCAGTGTCACGTCCACGCGCTCGGCCGCCAGGCGGGCATTCAGCGCCGCTGTCTCCAGTTCCTGTCCACGCGCCTCGATCAGGCGGGTCAGTTCGTCACGCAGGCGGTTCAGCGCGGCACCCCGCGTGCGCCGCTCATCCGGTGTCATGCGCCCAAGCTGCTTGAGGAGTGCGGTCAGCTTGCCCGACTTACCCAGCGTGCCGACGCGCACCGCGTCCCATTCGCGCTGGTCGGTCGCGGCAGCGAGTGCCTGAACTGTCTGTTCCCTCAGGGTTTCGAGATCGTCACTCATAGCACCTCGCACAGGCTCACGTCGGGCGGGCTGGCAAAGGGATATCTACCGGCGGGCCAGACCCGGCGCATGGAATTGTGCCCGCCACCACCAACGGGTGCGGCACGGGCATTGCATTAAAAAACAAAACGGGCCGTCCGTTGGGACGACCCGTTTCGTGGACCTGTCGCCACGCGGGCGTGGGACAGGGATCAGGCCAGAGCGGCCTGCGCCTTCTTTACGATTTCAGCGAAGGTTGCTGCATCGTCAAAAGCAATGGCGGCGAGGACCTTGCGGTCGATCTCGATGCCGGCCTTGTCCAGACCGTTGATGAAACGGCTGTAGGTCAGGCCATGTTCACGCACGGCCGCATTGATGCGCTGGATCCACAGGGCGCGGAATTCACGCTTCTTGTTGCGGCGGTCGCGGTAGGCGTACTGGAGTGACTTTTCCAGACGTTCCAGCGCGATGCGGTAATTGGTGGAGGAACGGCCCCGAAAACCCTTGGAGAGTTCGAGAACCTTCTTGTGGCGGGCGTGGGTGGTTACGCCGCGTTTCACACGTGCCATATCTCAGGTGCTCCTTATGCCAGACCGTAGGGAGCCCACTGCTTCACAGTGCGGCCGTCCATTTCCGTCAGCACCTGCGAACCACGGTTCGTGCGCTTCATCTTCTGCGAGCGGTTGATCAGGCCGTGGCGCTTGTTGCCGGGACCTGCCAGCACCTTGCCGGTGGCGGTGATCTTGAACCGCTTCTTGACCGATGACTTGGTCTTCATCTTGGGCATTTTCTTCTCCTGAATATCTGGTGCCCGTGTCCCCGCCCGCTGTTCAAGGCGGACGTAAACACTCCATTGCGGCCGGGCATGCCCTACAGGCCCGGACGCGCGAACAGGCAGGCTATAGACAACCCGCACCCCGCGATCAAGTCCCTTCGCACACATGCGTGTGCTTTCCCCCGCCCGTGCGGTGCTGTAGGGGGAAAAGACAGGTTGGAAACAGGAGAAAACACAATGACACAACGCGTTGCCTACATTACCGGCGGCAGCCGCGGCATTGGCGCCGCCATTGCGAAATCACTGGCGAAGGATGGCTATGACATCGCCATTTCCTATGCCCGCAACGAACAGGCGGCCCAGAAGACGATCGAGGAAGTTTTGGCGATGGGCCGGCGGGGCATGGCCATCCGCTGCGATGGCGAAGGCAATGGCAACCGTGCCGCCATCCAGCGCGTGGTGGCCGAGATGGGCCGGATCGACGCGCTGGTATGCAATGCCGGCATCTACCCCTATGGCGACGTGGCCGAGATGACGGACGAACAGGTCGATGCGGTACTGGGCCTGAATGTCCGCGCCGTCATGATCGAAACCATCGAGGCCGCGCGCCACATGACGCAGGGCGGTCGGATCATCCTGATCGGATCGACATTTGCCGACCGTTCCCCCTTCCCCGGAATTTCGCTGTATTCGGCGTCCAAATCGGCACTGAACGGGTTTGCCCGGGGTGCCGCGCGTGACCTTGGGCCGCGCGGGATCACCATCAACGTGGTCCAGCCCGGCCCGATCGACACGGACATGAACCCCGCCACCGGCGCTGCGGCCGACATGCTGCGCAGCTTCATGTGCCACAAGGAATACGGCAAGGTCAGCGACATCGCCTCCGTTGTCTCGTTCCTCGCCAGCCCTGCAGCCAGCTTCATCACCGGCTCCGCCCTGACAACGGATGGTGGCCTGGCCGCCTGACCGGGTGGATGCGTGCGGGCATTGCCCCGCGCGCATCAGCCACGACGCCATTTGTTGTGGAAACGGCCTGACCATCCATGATAGGGTCAGGCCATGAAAAAATTCCGCCTCCTCATACGACCGTGCACTCCAGCCAGATGGAATGCAAACGGGATAATGAGGACAGCAGATGCCAGAATCGGACGATTTTGATTTCCTGATCGCACTGGAAAGCGGTGCCTACGACGAAGAGAAACCGCCTCCTCTCTCCGAAGCGGCGCATTACCAGTCCGACCCCTATAATTACATCCGCGTCCTGCCGGAACATTACCAGTTTCCGGAGCACAGGCGCAAAACCCAGCCCGATCCGTATGAATCGGTCCGCAGGCTTGCGCATCCCCTCAAGCTGCACGAACCGGACGATATCCGCGCCCGCATTCAGGAAGTGGAGCAGGCCTGCCCCCACGCGCTGGCGGCCGTACGGGCCATGGCGGAAACCGACCTGAAATGGCTGGAATGGGGCACGTCCGGCATCGCGCGACCCGTCATGCTGGTCGGGCCGCCGGGATGCGGCAAGTCCACGGTGGCGCGGATGTATTACCGCATGCTGGGTTATGAGGTCATGACCATGAATGTCGGCGCGATGGGCGATCCCCTGTCCCTGACCGGCACGCACCAGACATTTGGCGACGCCAAGCCATCCACCATCGTGGAATACCTTGCCGCGACCGGGCTGGCCAATCCGTGCATCATCCTTGACGAAGTGGACAAGGCCCCGACCGATGGCCGGTTTGGCAGCGTGCAGAATGCCCTGCTGCAATTCCTGGACATTGGCGAGTGCAGGCAGTTCCGGGACGCCTTCCTGAACGTGCCGGTTGATGTCAGCCGCGTGCGGTGGGTCCTGACCGCCAACGACCTTTCCACCGTGTCGGAACCGCTGAAATCGCGCTGCCATATCATTCATATGGACAGCCCGGATGCCACGCACGCCCCTGCCCTGGCCATGAACATCATCCGCCAGATCGAGCAGGACCGGAACCTGCGCCCGGGCTGGTTCACGCTGGATGGCATGGAACGGCGCGTACTGGCACGGAATTTTACCGGCGACATGCGCGCGCTGCGGCGCATGGTGGAAATCATTGTGGACCAGCAGGTCAGGCACTGGGCGAAATGCTGACCCGGCAGGGGTCTTGATTCACTGCCGTGAGCAGATAATGGATGAGACCCCTGCCCCATCCTCACTTTGGCGCAAAGTGTCGGGCGCATGCCCTGCATGTCCATGCCTGCATCCCGGTCCCACCGTGGTTTCTGGGAACCAATGCCCGCGACCATACGGAAAACAGCCTGACAGACAACCCGTCAGTGTCAGGCATTGCCCATACTTCCATTGCGACTGAAAATGAATAGGCACTGGTAAAAAACCGTTCACATGCAGAAAAAGGAGCCTGTACCAAAAAGGGAATACCTTCCATATGAAAATATTCACCTTTCAGGCAGAACTTATCCATTCCGAAACAGACTGAAAAACGGTTATGTAGTACTGATACCACGACGCCACTACCGGCGAAGGTTCCATATGGAAGGATATGAAATGATGAAAAAGGGCTTGCTGCTGGCTGGCATGATGACCGTGGCGCTGTCCGCCGGCGCCCATGCGGAAGATGTTTCGTGGGCCGACAACCAGTATCCTTCATCCATCATGAAAGGCCCGCACGCACCTGAAATCATTGCAGGCATCCATAAGATCGCGGGAAATTACGCCAAGACCATCATCAACTTCCTGTCCGTTGAAACCGGCCCGGCCCATGTCGTAAACGGCATTGCCTATCTTGACGGATGCCAGCCACACATGTGCATGAATTTTGCGACCATTGCCTTTGATGGTGACGGGAATTACTGGGGATACCTCGAGAACATGGACGCAAACTATACCCATCCATACAAAAAGACATTCGGCCATCCGTCTGCCGAAGTCCTTACACTGCTGAAAAACCGAGGCAATCAGAAGTAATATTTTGCATTTCTGATAAATCATTAAAAACAACAAAAGTTTTTGGGCGCTAACTTTTTGTAAAAAGCTTCACCAAAAATTTCTTATGATTTCAGGTTATTTCCTGATCTGACTTTTCAAACAGCCTCCGGCTTCACCATTGTTTATAAATGCGTGAACCGGGCTGCAATTATCCGCACGGTAAAAACGCAGCAAAGGGCGATACAGCCCCAGTCCCGACCGCCAGTGTGTCAGGACCTTGACCCGCACCGATGCTTTCCACCCCGATGACATGGCAAGACAAGGTCCAGACCGGCTACGGACTGCATGCTTTGGGTAGCCAAGGACAGAACCCGGCAAGCCCACCCGCATCGGGCAGCACTTTCCCACCCTGCCATTCAACCCGCCGCTTAACCGGGGATAAAGACGCACCCAGAGCCAAACGCGGTCAGGCATCCATCAGTCGAAAATCAAACATGGCTACCATGCGCACCATTGGCGCACGCGCACGCAAAATCGGATGCATTGCCTACATGTAGCCTGAACAGACCATGGCAACTGCATCAGAAAATATATGATATTGTGGGAAGAAATGGCTGGGGGACCTGGATTCGAACCAGGGCTGACCGGGTCAGAGCCGGTAGTTCTACCGCTAAACTATCCCCCAGCAAGGAGAGAGCGGCGCGGTGCGCTGCGGTGATCAGGCATATAGCCGCCAGCCGTTTTGGGCGCAACCCCCGTGTTGTCTTTTTCGTAAATTTTCTCTTTTGGCTTGCGTTTCACGCAGAACACTCAACACAATAGGTAATACCTTGGCCGTCAACGGGTTTGGATGAACATGGTCCAGCAGACGCTCAGCGCAAAGATACGCCAGCACGGGAACACCCCTTCCCCTGCATCCGCGATGGATCGCCGCGTCATGCGCGCACCACTTTATGCCGCCATTGACCTTGGCACGCATAACTGCCGCCTGCTAATCGCCCGCGCGGGCGAACAGGGCCTGCGTGTGATTGACAGTTTCAGCCGCGCCGTACGCCTGGGCGAAGGGCTGCACCATTCCGGCCAACTGGCGGAAGCGGCGATGGAACGCACGATCAATGCCCTGCGCACCTGCGTGGGGCGTATGGGCCTGTATGACCTGCACAGCCACCGCGCCATCGCGACCGAGGCCTGCCGCCGCGCAGGCAACGGCATGGATTTCATCGCCCGCGTCCTGCATGAAACCGGGCTGGACATCTCGGTCATTTCCGCGCGTGAGGAAGCCGAACTGGCGCTTGCCGCCTGCAATTCCCTGTTACAGTCCCACCACCAGGCCACCGGGCGGGGGTTATTGTTCGACATCGGCGGCGGATCAACCGAAATCGCATGGGCGCGAATCGACCGCGCCGTCGGACGGCATGACCTGTCGGGCTATGTCAGCCTGCCAACCGGCATCATGACCGTGGGCGAACGCCACGGGGCGGACATCTTTACCGACCGCGGCTATCGCGCCGTGGTCAGTGAGATCAGCGACATGCTGCGCGGATTTGACGACGTACACTGCATTACCCGTGAAATTGCCCGCGACAACGTCATGCTGCTGGGCACCAGTGGCACCATCACCACGCTGGCCAGCCTGGCGCAGGGGCAGGACCGCTACGAACGCGCCGGGATTGACGGCAGCACCCTGTCTGTTCCCCATGCGCTGGCCCTGGTGGACAGCCTGCGCCGGTCGGGCATGGACGGGCTTGCGCGCAATCCCCTGATCGGCGCGGAACGTGCGCGCTACATCATGCCCGGCTGTGCCATATTCGAAGCCATCGCCACCACATGGCCCATGGCCGAAGTCACGGTGGCCGACCGGGGATTGCGTGACGGACTGCTTTTACGCATGATTGGGGACCGCAGGCGCCGTGGTGGCCTTTCCACCCCGCTGCCTTCCTTCCCCCTGCATAATCGTATGGAGCACCGGGTCAGTACCTGACCGCGTCCCGTCATGAAACAGCGTTCTTCTACCCGCATACCGGGCAAGGCCCGTACCAGCAGTCTGACACCCGGCACCGGTGACAGCAGCACGGACGGACGCGCCGCACAGGCCAACCGCACCAAGACCGTCACGGTCAAGAAAGCGCGCGGCCGCACCACCGCCCAGCACCGCTGGCTGCAGCGCCAGCTTAACGACCCGTATGTGCAGGCCGCCCAGAAACAGGGCTGGCGTTCCCGCGCGGCCTTCAAGCTGATCGAACTTGATGACCGCTTCCATATGATAAAGCCCGGCGCGCGGGTGGTTGACCTTGGCGCCGCCCCCGGTGGCTGGACGCAGGTCGCGGTCAAGCGCGGGGCGGCCGAAGTGGTGGGCGTTGACCTGCTGCCGGTTGACCCGGTGCCGGGGGCAACCATCATCGAAGGGGATTTCAATGATCCCGACATGCCCGACCGCCTGACCGGGCTGCTGGGCGGGCGCGCGGATGTCGTGATGTCGGACATGGCCCCCAACACCACCGGCCATGCGCCGACCGACCACCTGCGCATTATCGGACTGGCGGAACTGGCGCTGGATTTCGCCACCCGCATCCTCGCCCCCGATGGCACGTTCGTGGCCAAGGTGTTCCAGGGCGGGTCGGAAAAACAGATGCTGGCGGACCTCAAGCGCATGTTCACGCAGGTCCGCCACGCCAAGCCCCCGGCCAGCCGCAAGGAATCGAGCGAGCTTTACGTAGTGGCCACGGGCTTCCGCGGCCGCGACAGCGCCGAAGGCTGACCGCAGGCCGCACCGACTGGCCCCAACGGGTCAGTCAACGTGATGGTCATCCCACAGCCATGCCGCACCGCGCACACCCGAACTGTCACCATGGCGGTTGCGCACGATCGGCGTGGTGCAGTTGGGGGTGATGACATAGCGGCGCATCAGGCGCGGCACGCGTTCATAGATCGATTCAAGGTTGGACACCCCGCCACCCAGCACGATCACGTCGGGGTCCATGAAGTTGATCGCCATGGCGCAGGCACGCGCCATGCGGTCCATATAACGGTCCAGCGCGCCGATGGCGGTCAGGTCGCCGGCCTCGGCTTCCTGTTCGATATGGGCCGCACTCCGGTGGCCGGGGCCTTTCCAGTCCTGCGCCAGCGCCGAACCGCTGAGGAAGCGTTCCATGCACCCTTCGTTCCCGCAGAAACACTTGGGCATGGGAAATTCTTCCAGCCGCGGCCACGGCAGCGGCACATGGCCCCATTCACCGGCAATGTGGTTGTGACCGATCAGCAGTTTCCTGTCGATCACGATCCCGGCCCCCATGCCGGTGCCGATGATCACGCCAAATACGCTGTGATGGTCCGCCCCCGCCCCGTCAATCGCTTCGGACAGCGCGAAACAGTTCGCGTCATTCTCGATCCGGACATCGCGGCCAAGCGCGGCCGTCATGTCACGGATCAGCGGCTGGTTGTTCAGCCACGTCGCATTCGCATTCTTGATGACGCCCGTATCGGGGCTGATGGAACCGGGAATGCCGATTCCCACCGTGCCCGTACCGCCCAGTTCCTGGTCCACCCCATGGATCAGGTCACACATGGCCCCAATGGCGGCGGGATAGTTGCCAGGATTGGAAATGCGCCGACGCACGCGTTCGGTTCCGTCCTTTCCCAGGGCTGCGATTTCGATCTTGGTGCCCCCAAAATCAATTCCAATACGATAGGTGGCCATCCAGAGTCTTTCTTTCATCATGTTTTATCAGTGGCGCATTTTCTTTTATGATCGTACCTGCACGCAACAGCAAACCCTGATGCACAAGCATAGCTGCCCACCACCAAGGAGACATGGTCCCCCATGAGTGAGATCCTGCTAGACGCGCGCGGCCTGACATGTCCCCTGCCCGTGCTCAAGGCCAACCGCATGCTGCGCGGCCTGCCACCGGGCGCACGGCTGCGCGTGATCGCGACCGACCGGGCATCCGTTGCGGATTTTCAGGCCTTCTGCCGCGAAACGGGCCATGCCCTGATCGCATTTGGCGAGGAAGGCGGCACGCTGTCCTTCGTCATACGCCGCAGGCACGATCCCGACACCACGGCCGCAGATACCCCGCGCCCCGCATAGGTGCCAAAATAGCGTAAAACCAGTTGTCCCCTTGGCAGGATGCCCCCCGAGGATGTAATGCCTGCGCCAGCCAAGTTATTTCAGGAAGCACCACCAGCAGATGACCGACGACCTGACCAACCTTTCCTTCGAGGACGCCCTGGCCGAACTTGAAGCCATCGTGCGGCAGCTCGAGGTCGGCCAGCCAAGGCTGGAGGACGCGATCACGTCCTATGAACGTGGTGCTGCCCTGCGACAGTACTGCCAGAAAAAACTGGACGAGGCCGAGGCCCGCGTTCAGGCGATTGTCCAGCGTGCGGATGGCACGCTGGATGCAAAACCGATGGATTGATGCACCAGATGAGCCAAACAACAGCAACCTCGTCCCAAACAGACAGTGCGGATCGCATGGTCCGTCTGCGTGCATCCATGTCCGCGCGCGCCAAGGCGATCGAGGGGATGATCGACCGCCTGCTGCCCCGCGTTGAAGGGGGCGAGGCCCGCCTGATCGACGCCATGCGCTATGCAACGCTGGGCGGCGGCAAGCGCCTGCGTGGCTACATGGTGGCGGAAGTCGCCAGCCTGTTCAAAGTGGCGGCCGAAGGGGCGGACCGTGTCGCAGCCTCGGTCGAGATGCTTCATGCCTATTCGCTGGTGCATGACGACCTGCCCGCAATGGATGATGACGACCTGCGCCGTGGCCAGCCTTCCACCCACCGCAAGTTTGATGAGGCAACCGCCATCCTCGCCGGTGACGCGCTGCAGACCATGTCGTTTGACATCCTCGCCAGTCCGCTGACGCATGACAGCGCGGACGTGCGCATCAACCTTGTCCGCGCGCTGGCCGATGCGTCTGGTGCGGCTGGCATGGTCGGTGGCCAGATGATCGACATGGAAGGCGAAGGCCGCGCGCTGTCGCTGGAAGAAGTCGCCCGCCTGCATGCGCTGAAGACCGGCTGCCTGATCCGTTATTCGGCCGAGGCCGGGGCCATTCTGGGCCAGGCCAGCGACGACGTGCGCAAGCGCATTTCCGCCTATGGCCGCGACCTTGGCGCGGCCTTCCAGATTGCCGATGACGTGCTGGACGCCACCGCCAGCGCCGAGGAACTGGGCAAGACCGCGGGCAAGGACGAAGCCGCTGGCAAGTCCACCTATGTCGCCCTGCTGGGCGTGGATGGTGCGGCGAAGGAAGCCCGCCGCGTGGCGGAACAGGCCCTATCCCATATCGACATCTTTGGCCCCGAGGCTGATCGCCTGCGCGATCTGGTCCACTACGTGGTCGAGCGCAGGAACTGATTGACATGACCGACAGCAAGACGCCCGCCGACATTCCGACCCTTGGGCGCTACCCCCAGCTTGACCGGGTGCGCGCGCCGCATGACATGCGCAACCTTTCGGTGGAACAGCTGAAGCAGCTGGCGGAGGAACTGCGGTCCGAGACGATCGATGCCGTGT
>NZ_VWPI01000051.1 GCF_015155755.1 Komagataeibacter sp. FXV3
GACACCGCGCTGGTCGAACAGCTTGCGCGCAACCACGCCGTGCTGATCACGATCGAGGAAGGATCGGTTGGCGGATTTGGCAGCTATGTCATGACCCATCTGGCCAAAACCGGCCTGCTGGACCGCGTGCGCTTCCGCCCCATGACCCTGCCCGACCGCTTCATCGACCACAACACGCAGGCCGCACAGTACCATGAGGCCGGGCTGGATGCGCCCGCCATTGTCGCCACCGCGCTGTCCGCCCTGGGCGTGCCGCATTCGCGCCAGATGGCCTGAGCGCACAGGGGAACAGGCACCGCGCATGGCAAAACGTCGCGTCGATCAGATGCTGGTGGACCGGGGCATGGTGGAAAGCCGCACCCGTGCGCAGGCGCTTATCATGGCCGGTCTGGTCCACACGCCCGACCGGCGCATTGACAAGGCCGGGGAGCAGATTGCCGAGGACATGCCCCTGACCCTGAAGGGACAGGACCACCCATGGGTGTCACGTGGCGGGATCAAGCTGGCGCACGGGCTGAAGCACTTCGGCCTGTCGCCCGCGGGCCTGACCTGCCTGGATGTTGGCGCGTCAACCGGTGGCTTTACCGATGTGCTGCTGCATGAAGGGGCGGCAAAGGTCTATGCCGTCGATGTCGGCCATGGGCAACTGGCCTGGAAACTACGCAGCAATACCGAACAGGTGGTCGTGCTGGAAAAATGCAACGCCCGCGCGCTGGACACCACCATCATTCCCGACCCGATACAGGCGCTGGTCTGTGACGCCAGTTTCATCGGCCTGCGCACTGTCCTGCCCGCGGGGCTGGACCTGTGCGTGCCGGAGGCATGGGCCATTGCGCTGATAAAACCACAGTTCGAGGCCGGACGCGACGCGGTGGGCGCCAAGGGCGTCGTGCGCGACCCGGCCGTGCATGAAGCCGTGTGCCAGATGATCCATGAATGGTGGTCGGGCCTGCCGGGCTGGACCGTGCTGGGCATCGACCCCAGCCCCATCACCGGGCCGGAAGGCAACCGGGAATTCCTGATCGCGGCCCGCAAGGACGGCTGATCGACAGTCGCATCCCCTGCCCCGCCTGTGCTACACAGGCACGAAAGAGCGGCCATCAACGCCCTTCCCCTTTCTGAAATGACACGACGAACATAGGCAGCACCGGTATGTCCGCAGCCCCTGCACCCTCACCTTCCCGGTCACGCGACGGGACGGCGGCCTCGCTTCTGAATGACGAGGAACGCACGCGCATCCGTGCAAAATCCGCGCAGTTCGCTCCCCCTGCCGCCGCCCTGCCCGATGGCAGGCGCGACCTTGTGGGCCTGTCGCGTGAGGAACTGACGGACATCATGGTGGAGATTGGTGAAAAGCCATTCCGCACCAAGCAGCTGTGGCACTGGATCTACCATCAGGGCGCGACCGATTTCTCGCGCATGAGTTCCATCGCCCGTCCGCTGCAGGAAAAGCTGGCCGAACGCTTTGTCGTCGGCCGCCCCGGCGTGGTGACCGAGCAGACATCGCAGGATTCCACGCGCAAATTCCTGTTCCGTTTCCGTGATGGGCAGGAAGCCGAGACCGTGTACATCCCCGACCGGCAGGAAGACCGGGGGGCTGTGTGCATTTCCTCACAGGTGGGCTGCACACTGTCATGCACCTTCTGCCATACCGGCACGCAGGCGCTGGTGCGCAACCTTGGCGCCGCGGAAATCGTAGGCCAGTTCATGGCGGCGCGCGACAGCTATGGCGAATGGCCCAGCCCGAAGGGCGACACCCCGCGCCTGCTGTCCACCATCGTGCTGATGGGCATGGGCGAGCCGCTGTACAATTATGACAACGTGGCCAAGGCCATGCGCATCATCATGGATGGCGAGGGCATTGGCCTGTCGCGCCGGCGCATCACGCTGTCCACGTCGGGCGTGGTGCCAATGATGGACCAGTGCGGGGCGGAGCTGGGTATCAACCTGGCCGTGTCACTGCATGCCGTGCGCGACGACCTGCGTGACGAGATCGTACCGCTGAACCGCAAATACCCGATCAGGGAAGTCATTGCCGCCTGCCGCCGCTACCCCGCCGCCAGCAATGCGCGGCGCATCACGTTCGAATACATCATGCTGCGTGGCGTCAACGACAGCGAGGCCGACGCACGTGAACTGGTGCGCCTGATTTCGGGCATCCCGGCCAAGGTCAACCTGATCCCGTTCAACCCATGGCCGGGCAGCAGCTACCGGCCATCCACGCGTGAACAGCTGGACCGTTTCGCGAAAATCGTGATGGATGCGGGCTTTGCCTCCCCCATCCGCATGCCGCGCGGGCGCGACATCCTGGCTGCGTGCGGGCAGTTGCGCACCGAAAGCCAGCGCCTGCGCCGCGCGGAGCGGACGGACGCCACGCCGGACCCTGCCGGAGCATAAAAATCCGGCCTTATCTTCTGGTCGCCCGCGCCGTGGGATGCTAGGAGGACATGCCGCCGGTTCACCCGGCAAAATGTTGTCCAAAGTTTTCTCGACAGGAGCGTTCTCCCATGGCCGCCAGGGATGTCAAAAAGGTCGTTCTCGCATATTCGGGCGGTCTTGATACTTCCGTGATTCTGCGCTGGTTGCAGACCACCTACAACTGCGAAGTCGTGACCTTCACGGCCGACCTTGGCCAGGGCGAGGAACTGGAACCCGCCCGCCGCAAGGCCGAAATGTTTGGCGTGAAGGAAATCTTTGTCGAGGACCTGCGCGAAACCTTCGTCAAGGATTTCGTCTTCCCCATGTTCCGCGCCAACGCGCTGTATGAGGGACAGTACCTGCTGGGCACATCCATCGCCCGCCCCCTGATCGCCCAGCGCCAGATCGAGATCGCCGAACAGGTCGGCGCCGACGCCGTGGCCCATGGCGCAACCGGCAAGGGCAACGACCAGGTCCGTTTCGAACTGGCCTATTACGCGCTCAAGCCCGACATCACCGTGATCGCGCCGTGGCGTGAATGGGACCTGACATCGCGCACGCGCCTGCTGGCCTTTGCCGAGGAACACCAGATCCCCATTGCAAAGGACAAGCGCGGGGAAGCCCCGTTCTCGGTCGATGCGAACCTGCTGCATTCCTCCTCGGAAGGCAAGCTGCTGGAAGACCCGGCGGTAGGCCCCGAGGAAATCGTGTTCCAGCGCACCATTTCCCCCGAAGCCGCACCGGACAAGGCGACCGAAATCACCATCGATTTCGTATCGGGCGACCCGGTGGCAATCAATGGCGTGGCCATGTCGCCCGCAACGCTGCTGACGCGCCTGAACGAACTGGGCCGTGACAACGGCATCGGTCGTCTTGACCTGGTGGAAAACCGCTTTGTCGGCATGAAGTCGCGCGGCATTTATGAAACGCCGGGCGGCACGATCCTGCTGACCGCGCATCGCAGCATCGAAAGCATCACCCTTGACCGCGAGGCCATGCACCTCAAGGACAGCCTGATGCCGCGTTATGCCGAGATCATCTATAACGGGCTGTGGTTCTCCCCCGAGCGCCGCATGCTGCAGGCCCTGATTGACCAGAGCCAGCATTCGGTGACCGGCCGCGTGCGGTTGAAGCTGTACAAGGGTAACGTGATCTGCGTGGGCCGTGAAAGCCCCAACAGCCTGTACGACACCCGCGTCGTCACCTTCGAGGATGACGAGGGCGCATACAACCAGGCCGACGCGCAGGGCTTCATCAACCTGAATGCGCTGCGGCTGCGCCTGGGGGCCAAGATCGGCCGTCGTGGCGGCGCGCTGTAATCGCCCATCCGGTCCTTCGTGTTCATTCCAACAACCTGCCGAGGTGTCATGAAACGCTTTTCCCGTGTCATTCCCCTTCTCCTTGCCACAGCGGTGGCGCTGCCGCTTGCGGCATGCGGGGGAAACAAGGATGACCAGCCGGAACTGACCCCGGCACAGTTCATGGACAACGTACGCAAGCAGCCCGGCGTCAAGACCCTGCCGGACGGACTGGCCTACAAGGTCCTGAAATCCGGGCCGAAAGACGGCGCGCAGCCCACCATCAATGACAGCGTGATGGTCATATACGAAGGCCGCCTGCCCGATGGCGGCATCTTTGACAGTTCCGACCAGCACGGGCATGGCGCGTACATGCAGATGCCGCTGGAAATGGTGATCAAGGGCTGGCAGGAAGCCGTGCCCATGATGCATGTAGGCGATACATGGATGCTGTACGTGCCGCCCGAACTGGGTTACGGGCATAAATCCATGGGCATCATCCAGCCTGACAGCCCGCTGATCTTCAAGATACAGCTTCTGGGCGTTTCCCCCGGCGGCCATTAAGGCATGCAGGGCCATTCACCCCAGCCGGGTGAATGGCCCTTTTTTCATGACATAACGGGACAGGAAACCGGACGACCGACATGGGTATTGGAACCGGGCGCATGGCGTCCGTACTGCGCGGGGGCTGCATGGTGGCCACCGTTGTGCTGCTGGCGGCGTGCACGCGCCATGGGCAGGAAGGGTACGCGCGTTACCGCACCAACTGCGGCATCTGCCACCATGGCGGCGAAGGGATGAAGGGCGAGATCCCGCCCGTGTCCGGTCGGGTGGATAAAATCGCCGCGACACCGGAAGGCAAGCAGTACCTCATGCATGTGCTGCTGAACGGGCTGAATGGCCCGCTGCAGATTGATGGCGTGCGCTACAACTTCTCCATGCCGCCGTTCCGCGCCCATCTGTCGGATGCGGAAATCGCCTCCATCCTCAGCTATCTGGCGACCCGTGGCGACACCCGCCCCATTCCGGTCTTCACGCCCGAGGAAGTGGCGGCAGAACGCGCCCACCCGCTGACCACCACCATGGCGGCGGAAGAACGCCGCCGCCTTGACGCCATCCATCCCCTGCCCTGACCCCCCGGCACCTTGACCTGCACGGGCAAAAAAACGGAAAATACCTTCATGCAACGCCTATTTTCCGGCATTCAGCCGACCGGTATCCCGCAGCTTGGCAATTACCTTGGTGCAATACGCAACTGGGTTGCGCTGCAGCGTGATCATGAATGTATCTTCTGCCTGGTGGACATGCACGCCATCACCACATGGCAGGATCCCGCAGTGCTGCGCCAGCAGACCCTGGCACAGACGGCGGTCCTGCTGGCGTCGGGCATTGATGTGCACAAACATATCCTGTTCAACCAGTCCGCTGTCAGCGCCCATGCGCGCCTGGGGTGGATTTTCAACTGTGTCGCGCGCATTGGCTGGCTCAACCGCATGACGCAGTTCAAGGACAAGGCGGGCAAGGACCGGGAAAAGCATTCCGCCGGCCTGTATGTCTATCCTGACCTCATGGCCGCCGACATCATGGCATACAAGGCCACGGTCGTGCCGGTGGGCGATGACCAGAAGCAGCACCTGGAACTGACCAACGACATAGCGCAGAAATTCAACCACGATTACGGGACCGAATTCTTCCCGCAGGTCGAAGCCCTGATCCCGCCGCAGGGTGCCCGCGTGATGAGCCTGCGTGACGGTACCAAGAAAATGTCCAAATCCGATCCCTCCGCCCAGAGCCGGATCGAGATGACGGATGACGCCGACGCCATTGCCAACAAGATCAAGCGCGCCAAGACCGATTCCGAACCCCTGCCATCTGAGGAATCCGGCCTTGAAAACCGGCCCGAGGCACGCAATCTGGTTACCATCTACGCCACACTGTCCGGTCGTACGGTGGCCGATGTGCTGGCGCAGTTTGGCGGTCAGGGTTTCGGACCGTTCAAGACGGCGCTGACCGACGTGTTGGTGGCGGCGATTGCCCCGATTGCCGAAGAAACCGGACGGCTGCTGAAGGAACCCGGTTTCCTGTGCGACACGCTGCGCAATGGCGCGAACCGGGCGCGCACCATTGCCGAACCCATTGTATCGGAAGCGGAAACCCTGATCGGCTTCCTGAAGTAAGCACGAAAGGTGGCGCCATGCGGCAGGAACTGCACACCCTGCAGGTTACGACCCGGGGCAAGGGACTGGTCCCCATCGACCGGCCCGTGCTGGACTGGGTGGGGCAGAGCGGGATTGAGACCGGTCTGCTGACGCTATGGTGCCGCCATACCTCCGCATCGCTGGTGGTGCAGGAAAATGCTGATCCTACGGTGCGCACGGATATCGAACGGTATTTCGAAACCCTCGTACCCGAACAGCCGGGGCGCTACATCCATGATGATGAAGGCCCGGATGACATGCCCGCCCACCTGCGCGCCATGCTGACCAATACACAGCTTTCCATTCCGGTGGCCGATGGCCGTCCGGTTCTGGGCATGTGGCAGGGACTTTACCTGTTTGAACACCGTGCCCGCCCGCACCGGCGCGAAATCGTGCTGCACCTGATGGGTGACTGACCGGACACCGGCGACCGCGATATGCCCCCGTTGCCGTTCCTGAAGACGATTTGAAAACAGTAGAAATTTTTGGGTGCCGGCTTTTTTTCAAACAGGCGGCGTTTTCCTGAAGATTTTTGAAAAAAGCTTCACCAAAAACTTCTGTTTTTATCAGGGATGCTGCCCCGACAAGCAGGGCGGCCAGCGCATATCGCCATGCACCAGCACGCCAGATCTGCTTTCCCCAAGATCACACCGCGTTAAGGATCCCGGCGTGATGGTCGATATGATCGGCAATAAATGACTGGATGAACCAGTAGGAATGGTCGTAGCGCGGGTGCATGCGCAGGCGTAAGGCCTGCCCAGCCGCACCGGCCGCCGCCGCCAGCAGTTCGGGTTTCAGCTGGTCATGCAGGAACTGGTCGGCTTCCCCCTGATCCACCAGGATTCCAGTGGGGTGGGTATGACCCGCTTCCAGCAGCAGCGTTGCATCATGGCGTGCCCATGTGGCGCGATCGGGGCCAAGATAGGTGGAAAATGCCTTCTCCCCCCACGGGACGACGGCGGGATGGCAGATCGGGGCAAACGCCGAAACCGATTTCCATGCATCCGGCGCGCGCAGGGCATGGACCAGCGCGCCATGCCCGCCCATGGAATGGCCCATGATGCCACGCCGCGCGCCATCAATGGCAAACACGTCCTGTGTCAGTTCGGGCAGTTCGTGGCTGACATAGGTACCCATGCGGTAATGCGCGCGCCATGCAGGCGTTGTCGCGTCAAGATAGAAACCCGACCCCGTGCCAAGGACATAAGCGTCACCTTCCCCCGCGACACCCGCCCCCCGTGGCGAGGTATCAGGCGCCACCAGCGCGATGCCATGATGAGCCGCGAAACGCACGGCGTTGGACTTGATCAGGAAGGTTTCCTGCGTGCAGGTCAGGCCAGCCAGCACGTGCACCACGGGCACGCGCTCCCCCGCCAGCGCGCGTTCGGGCAGGAACACGCCAAAGCGCGCCTCCAGCCCCAGGCTTTCGGACGGGTGGCTATAAAAGCCGATCCGCCCGCCACAGCTCGCATGTTCCTCAAGCGTCGTGATGCTGCCCATGGATCAGAACTCGACAACCGTGCGGATGCTCTCGCCCTTCGCCATCATGTCAAAGCCTTCGTTGATGCGCTCCAGCGGCAGCCTGTGGGTAATCAGGCTGTCGATGTCGATGCGGTTTTCCATGAACCAGTCCACGATGCGCGGCACGTCGGTGCGGCCACGCGCCCCACCAAAGGCCGAGCCGATCCACCGCCGCCCCGTCACAAGCTGGAACGGCCGCGTGCTGATTTCCTGACCGGCCCCCGCAACGCCGATGATGGTGGATACCCCCCACCCGCGATGCGCGCATTCCAGTGCCTGCCGCATGAGGGTCGGGTTGCCGACGCATTCAAAGGAATAATCCACGCCACCGCCGGTCAGTTCCACGATATGGCCGACCAGGTCGCCATTGGGGCCGAGATCCTTCGGGTTGATGAAATCGGTCATGCCGAATTTGCGGGCAATGGCTTCACGCTCGGGATTGATGTCGACGCCAATGATCCGTTCGGCCCCGACCATTTTCGCACCCTGGATGACATTCAGCCCGATCCCGCCCAGTCCGAACACGGCCACCGTGCTGCCGGTCTCGACCTTGGCGGTGAACAGCACGGCCCCGATGCCGGTGGTCACACCGCAGCCGATGTAGAATACCTTGTCAAACGGGGCGTCGGGCCGGATCTTGGCCAGCGCGATTTCGGGCAGCACCGTGTAGTTGGCGAAGGTGGAGCAGCCCATGTAGTGGTGGATCGGCTGCCCCTTGAATGAAAAGCGCGACGTGCCGTCGGGCATCACGCCCTTGCCCTGCGTTGAACGGATGGCCGTGCACAGGTTGGTCTTGCGCGACAGGCAGGACTTACATTCCCGGCATTCGGGGGTGTAGAGCGGGATGACATGGTCGCCGGGCTTCAGGTGCTTCACACCCGCGCCGACTTCCACCACCACACCGGCCCCTTCATGGCCAAGGATGGCGGGGAACAGTCCCTCCGGATCGGCGCCGGACAGGGTGAATTTGTCAGTATGGCACAGGCCCGTCGCCTTGATCTCGACCAGCACCTCACCCGCGCGTGGGCCTTCCAGCTGCACGGTCTCGATTTCAAGTGGTTTACCTGCCTCGAAGGCAACGGCTGCCCTTACGTCCATGAACCCGGTCTTTCCTTTGATGCGTGGGGCGTCCCCATGGGCGCGCCCCTGTTTCGCAACGATTAAGGGCATCATCGGCACCGGCGTCAATGTTACGCCGCCCATGCAGGGGTGACGATATTTTCAGTGACAAAACATGCCACCCGCCCATGTGCGGTCCCGCAACCACCACGCAATGTGATAAGCGGCGAAGGGGAGCCGGAAACGGATACCCGTATTTTCACCAGATATACCGGGATGCCTGCATGGTCATTGATCGTAGAATTGGTTTGTGGATCCTGCTTCGCGAAAGCGTGCTGTCGCTGGTTTTCCTGTGCGCGTGGGACGTGGTGGTGGTGGTGATGTTCCAGATCTTCCACCAGGAATGGATGGAACAGCCCACCCTGCCCATATCGCTGATCGGTTCCGCGCTGGTACTGTTCATGAGCTTCCGCAACAACACCGCCTATAACCGCTGGTGGGAAGGGCGCACCCTGTGGGGGGCGGTGACCAACAACAGCCGGTCCTTCGCCCGGCAGGCGGGCACGATCCTGCGCGGGTGCCCCGACCTTGCCCGTGCCATGGCGGCCTATCCCTATGCCCTGCGCGGCGCGCTGGGGCGGCTGGATGCGACGGACGACATCATGCGCCTGCTGCCCGATTCCATGAAGGCCGGGATCGCGGGCAAGGTGAACATCCCCGCCGCCATCCTGTTTGAAATCGGGCTGCGGGTGGACGCGGAATCACGCAGGCTGGGCATTGACGGCGCATTGCAGGGACAGATCGACCGCATCCTGTCGGACATGAGCAACGCGCAGGGCGGGCTGGAACGTATCCGCAACACGCCGCTGGCCATCCAGTTTTCGGTCCTGCCGAAAGTGGTGGCGGTGGTGTTCTGCATCATCCTGCCGCTGTCGATGGTGCAGACGCTGGGGTGGATCACGCCGCTTGGGTCATCGCTGGTGGGACTGCTGTTCGTCGCACTGGACAAGATCGGCAACGACCTGCAGGACCCCTTCAGCGCGACACCGCATGGCATGCCGATGCTGACCATTTCCCGCACGATCGAAATCGACCTGATGCAGTCCTGCGGCCTGCCCGCGCCGCCGCCGCTGCCCCCCGTGCGCGGCATACAGGCATGATGCGCAGCGCCTGATGGTTCACCCTGCCCGATGGCATATGAAGGAATCAAGACAGAAGGGCGGATTTATGCTATATGGGTGGCATGAGCATGTTCAGAACCACCCAGAAGGGCACTGTGACCGATGCAATGGCACGGACGGCCGCAGCTGCCACGGCAGCCGAAGCAAAGTCCAGCAAGGCCGTAAAAGACGAAGATCCATTCCGTGAGGGCGACGCCATCGTGTATGCAGCGCATGGCGTTGGCCGCGTTGACCGGATTGGCGTTGACGAAATCGCCGGCACCAAGCTGGAAATGATCCAGATCTCCTTTCCCGGCAACCAGATGACGCTGCGCATCCCGCTGTCCAAGGCGCGCAAGTCGGGCCTGCGCAAGATCGTATCAAGGGAAATCGTGGACAAGGCGATGGCCATCATCAAGGGCAAGCCGCATGTCAGCCGTGGCATGTGGGCACGCCGCGCGGTCGCCTATCAGGAAAAGATCAATTCCGGCGATCTGGTACAGATTGCAGAAGTGCTGCGTGACCTGCGCCGCAACGTGGACAGCCTGGATGGCAGCTTCAGCGAACGCAAGCTGTTCGAGGCGGCACAGGAACGCTTCGTGGCCGAGGTGGCCGTGCTGGAAGGCAAGGAACCGACCGAAGTCCTCGAAAAACTGACCGAGGTCATGAAGGCGGCCTGAATATTCCGCCTTTTTCCATACACATCCAACCCCATGCCGCCGGCCCCTGTGCCGGCGGTTCTGATATGGGGCGGCTGGCAGCCCCATCCCCCGCCATGCGCCGGGTGGAACAGCATGGTACGTCCATGACAGGCCCATCAACAGCGCCAGACCGGAACAGTTCCGCAATCAGGCCCGCAGCCACGCAACCTGAACCCGTTTCGTAACCGCCACAGGCAGCGCAGGCGGTCTGGGCCAGCACGGACAGCCCTGTTCCATCCCGGTCATCATGGATCACGTTTATCCCCCTTCATGCCCTGCGGCCGCGCCAGCATGACCACGCACCCTGCTAGCGCCGCCACCATGGCCATGACAAAGGGGCTGCGTGGCCCCGCCATGCCGGACAGCACGCCGGACAGCACCGCGCCGATACCTGCCGCAATATCAAAGAAAACATCAAACAGCCCGATGGCCGACCCGGCCGCGGCAGGTGGTGCCTGCCGCAGTACCGGCAGCCCCAGCAGCGGATAGGTCAGCGAAAACCCCAGCCCCGTCAGGAAGCTGCCCGCCACGGCCCATGCCGGTCCCGGCGCAAGCCAGATCAGGGCCAGGCCCAGCGCCTCGACCAGCATGATGCCGACCACCATCGGCCTGACATCATCACGATCAACATGGCGGCTGCCGACCAGGCGGGCAATGACATGCCCCGCGCCAAACGC
>NZ_VWPI01000052.1 GCF_015155755.1 Komagataeibacter sp. FXV3
GCCCCCGCCATGCCAGCCCTGTGCCGCATAGAAAATGACCAGAAAGGACGAAATCGCGGCAAACCCCACCGCCGACAGGCCCAGCGTCAGCCCCCACACCCATGTATGCCCGATCAGGTGTTTCCACCGTATGTCGCCTGCCATCCCACCCGTCTGGCCACCAGCGCGCGGCAACGCGGGGGCGGGCAGCACCACGGTCAGCCCCATGCCCGCCACCGGCAGGGCGAGGGCGACAAGACACAGGGGGCCAAAACCGGCATGGGTCTCGATCTCGTCACCCAGTGCAGTTCCAATGCCCAGACCGGCAAAGATGGCCAGACCGACCCATGACATCGCGGCCCCCGCACGCGCGCTGCCCACCTTGGTCACGGCCCAGACGCCGCCGCCTGTAACCATCAACCCTTCGCCCAGTCCCATGGCCAGCCGTCCCGCCACGATCATCGCCTGCTGCAGGCCCGGTGACAGGACAGGCACCAGCGCAAGGCTGTAAGCCAGCGCGGAACACGCCGTGCACAGCAGGCCACACAGCAGCGTATTGCGTCCGCCAAGCCGGTCCGCCATCCGCCCGGCCTTCGGCCGCGACAGCACGGTGGCGACGGACTGGATGCCCATGATCAGGCCGATCATGGTGGTTCCGCACGCGAAACGTGACTGAAGTTCCAGCGGCAGGGCCGACAGCGCCACCCCCATCGCCAGCATGCCGCTGCCAATGGCCAGCATGACGGGCAGCAGGCCGCCACGGGTCGTAACATGAGGATTCATGCCGGGACCGTAATGCATTTACCCCGCACCGAACAGGCCAAGACATATTCCGGGACTGTTTGACAAGTCAGTTCACGATATCACTTCAAGATCAAAGGACGTTTCCGGTGAAGCTTTTTAAAAAAAGGTGGCACCCGAAAACTTTTATTTTTTATCAATGATTTGTTTCCAGGCAGGCTCTTATGCCATCCCTCAGTACTTGAACTGATACAGCAGCCCGATGCTGCTGCCCGGATCATTTTCCGGCGTGGTGAAACCGGTCACGTTGCCGCCTGTCCCCACCGTGGTGTTCAGCTTCAGCCGCTTGGTCAGGTCAACCTGCACCTGGGCCTGCGTGCCCGAACCCGATGTCGCCTGCTTGGCGCCGACATAGACGCGGCGCATGACGTATTTCCCCGCCTCGATCGAACCGGTGTCGTTGCTGCCCGACCCGTTGGATGAACTGCTCATCTGCAACCTGTCCAGATGCAGCGTCTTGCGCACCATGCCCAGCGGGTCAAAGGCGGAACCGCCACTCAGCGTCGCGACGGCGGCCGCGATCGACGCCATCTGCGTGGGCGAAAGCGACTGCGTATCCGACCCGAACAGCAGGATGGCCAGGATCTGGTCCTGTGACAGTGGCGGCGTGGAGGAAAACGAGATTTTCGGCGCGCTGGCATACCCGCCCACATTCAGCCGGGCCGTGCCGTCATTCGTGCTCCGCTCGGCCACGAAATCCAGCGTGGGGTCGATTGCATGGGTAACACCCACGCCGTTGAAGCCCACCTGCCCCTTGCTGAAATCAAGCGAGATCCCACCCAGTGAAAACC
>NZ_VWPI01000053.1 GCF_015155755.1 Komagataeibacter sp. FXV3
TGACCAGCGAGAACCCACCCGTCACCACCGGCGCCACAGTGGTGCCCCCCGCATGGATGCTGCCGTGCATTTCCGTGTTCAGCCCATGCCCGCGCACATAGAACTGCCCCGGTGAACGCACGTCCAGGTTCAGCCCGATCACCAGTGGCGAGGTATGGACCACCTTTTCCTGCGTCTCCGCATCCTCGGGGCGGATGACATCCAGATGCGCCACCGATGTCGGGAGTGAGTCCGGAATGTTGACATCCACGCGCTTGAGCGTGATGCCCCCTGTTGCATCGATCCGGCTGGCAAGCTGGCCCTTTACGCCCAGATCACCGTTTATGGTCGCGGTCACAAGGTCACTGGCCAGCGGCCGGGCGTTATCGGCATGGATATGCAGGTCGATCGGCTGGCCGGGTTCCAGCACCCCGTAACTGCCGGTGACACCGATGGTGCCCTTGCCCGCCTGCGCGTTCAGGTCGGCTATGACCAGCCGGTCCCCCATGGCATTGACCGTGCCGTGCATGGCGGACAGCTGTATGCCCTGCCCGTAATCATGGAATACGCCATTGGTCAGGTTCAGCGTGCCATTCAGGCGCGGCTGCTGTGGCGTGCCACGCACGCCCAGCGCGACCTGCAGCGCACCCCCCGCCTGCATGCCCTGTGCGCCCAGATAGGCATTGGCCACCGCAAGGTCCACATTGCCATCGGCCTGCAGCGTGATCTGGCCCGCCCTGTTGACCGGGGCCGTACCGTGCAGCCCCAGATTGACCTGCGTACCCGCGCGTATCTGCGCATCGACCCGCGCCATGCCTGCTGTCAGGTTGGCCGTGGCCTCCATCGATGCAGGTGCCAGGGACGATGTATAATCGGTGTGGTATTTCAGGTCCCGCCCCTGCAGCGTCACCCGGCCGGAGGGATGATCGAGCGTCCCGGTCAGCCGTGCTTCGGCCGACAGCGTCCCCTGCGCATGCAGCGTGGGGATGAAGGGGACAAGCAGGTCGGGGGACAGCCGGCTGATGGCCGCATGCAGGTCCAGCGTGGGCCTGATCCTGCCGCTGACCTCCACACTGCCCGGCTGCCCCTGCGGCGGGGCAAGGCTGATCCGCAGGTGGTCGATCGCGGTTTCCCTGCCATAGGTCACGGTGGCCGGGGCATCCAGCCGGATGACCTCGCGCCGGGCCTGCGCTTCCAGCCGGCGCACGTTTACCGAGCTTGCGGGAATGTTGGACACCACCGCCGCGTCGATGGTGGCAGGCCCCGTCCACGGCGTATCCAGCCCCGACTGCGCCACCACGTTCAGCGCGGCGAACGGCCCTTTCGCGGTGACATGCGCGTGTCCCCCCATGTCGCGGAAATGCGCGTTATCCACCACAAGGTCGAGGTCGGTTACCGGCGCGTCCCCCGTTGGGTCCTGCACCCTGCCCTTCAGGACCAGCCGGTCCACGCGCGCCATGGCCGCACTCAGCGCACTGTCCACGTTCACGCTCAGGGCGGCGGGGCTGTCCGCGGTCGCACTGGTGCTGCGCAGGCTGGCGGACAGGTGGCCGCTCATGTCCTGTCCCGTAAGATCGCGCAGGTCCGCCAGCCGCGTCATGTGCAGGTCCAGCGTGCCCGACGGCACCACATGCCCCTTGGGCAGCGTCATGTCCGCAAGCCCCGTCAGGCTTTTCCAGTTCAGGTGCGAAAGCTGCAGGTGACGGCTTTCATCGGCATTGCTGTCCAGACGGGCCGTGACCTGAACCGGCGCACGGTCCACCGTACCCGATATATCCAGCGCCCCTTCCCTGACCTGTGGCAGGTGCTGCATGGTCAGGCTGGCCTGCACATTGCCCGCCGCCGTGTTGCTGGCCGCCATGCTGGCCTGCGTCTTCAGGCTGGCCGCAAGGTCATTGACCGGCCCGGTGGCATGCAGGTCGGCCTGTGCCTGCCCCTTCAGCGTGGGGGCCAGCACATGCAGGTCCGACAGGGCAAGATGCGCCGTGGCATCAACCTGCATCGGCTCCCCCGTCACCAGCCGGGTAGGCGTCGCATCAAGGTGAAGGGTCCGTCCCTCCGCCAGCAGGGAGGTAAAGATGACCGTATTCCCCCTGCCCGGCCCGCTGGCGATGGTGCCTGCGATATTCAGGTGTCCGGTGTCCCCGATCAGGCCAACCGCCATGGGCAGGCCGCCATCCAGCACGATATGGCTGTCCAGCGCGAACGGCCCCGCCTGCTGCGCCGTGGGAAGTGTGATATTGCCATCCAGCCCGGCATGGCCATGCAGTTGCGTCCCCCCTGCCGCCGCCAGCGCGGCAAGGTCGGGCAGGTCGGCATGGAAGGTCGCGGCCATGGGCCGGGCCGTCGTGACCTGCCCGGTCAGTTGCGCCAGCGGATGCGACAGCGACAGCGCCACCGGCCCACCGGCCGCATCGGGCCGCCACAGCACATCCAGCCGCAACGGGTCGGATGCGAACAGCGTGGGCTGGCTGCCGGGAATGCGCAGTCCGGTCACGGTGGTATGGAGGGCGGCGTGCTCCTCCTGCCCGCCCGCCTGCGCGCTCAGCCCGTCAGCCACCATGTGCAGGGATGTGAAACCGGCGTCGTTATAGGTCAGGCGATCGATATCCAGCGTGCCATTGCCGGTGGGCCGGTCCACCGTGCCGCCCACATGGGCGGCAAGGCTTATGCCCTGCCAGTTCGCGCCGCTGATCGTCACAGGGTCGCTTTTGCCCGATACATCCAGCGTCATGTGATGCGTGACCAGCCCGACCTGGCCACCCGCCTGCAGGTGGATGGCCCCGGCGGTGGCCGTCAGCGCAAGGCGGGTGGCGTCACGCGGGCCATGCAGCCCCAGCGACAGGTCCATGGGCGCCAGGGCGGACAGGCCACTCAGCGTTGTGGCGAACCCGCCCGCTTCCTCATGCGCATGCAGGTCCAGCGCGACATTGGCGCGGTCCAGCCGCGTGGCCAGCGACAGCGCACCGGGCTGGTCCAGCCGCTTCAGGTCCAGCGCGATATCGGCGGGCGGCAGGGTGGCGATGGAAAAATGGTCCAGCACCGGGGCGATGTCATCAAGGCTGGCATGACCATTGAGGCTGAAGGACGCGGGCACGCGGGCAATGGCAGCGCCGACGTCAATCCGCGCCACATGCACCGCGCGGATATCGACCCCCATGTGGATGCTGCCTGACGTGTCCTTTTCCGGCTTTGACGGATGGGCGGGATCATCCTCGCTCAGCCGCGGGATGGACAGGCGCGCCATGGACAGGTTGCTGATGACCGCGCGCCGCGTCAGCAGCCGCAGCGGCGACCAGTCCAGTTGCAGGTCATCAATCGACAGCCACGCGCCCTTATAATCATCCAGTTCCAGATGCCGGACATGCAGCGCATCGGGAAAACGCCCCCCCAGCCCCGACAGGTGCACGCTACCGCCGGTCAGCCCCGGCAGGCGCCGTTCGATTTCATGCTGGCCCGCCCCGGTATTGGCGGCCACCAGCACCATGCCCAGCGCCACGGCCACCAGTCCCACGGGAATGCCCACGGCAAAGGCGGTCGCGCGCAGGACGCGCCGGGCCGGGCCGCGCGGCGTGGGGGGGATGGTCGTATCAGACATCAGAACGTTTCCCCCAGCCCCACATACAGTTCCCACTTGTCGCCACGCGCGGGCCGGTTGAGCGGCACGGCCACGTCCAGCCGCACCGGCCCGATGGGCGTGTAATAGCGTGCCCCCGCACCCGCGCCCACGCGCACCGTGCCCTGGAACGGCGTCCGGCCCGCCGTGACCTGGCCCGCGTCGATAAAGCCCACCGCGCCGAATTTCTGCATGATGCGCTGGCGGTATTCAAACGACCCCGCATCCATGGACGTGCCACCAATGGCATAGCGCGTATTGGCGAACTGCGGCCCCACGCCCTGATAGCGGAAGCCGCGCACCGTGGCGGAGCCACCGGCATACAGCCGCTGGTCGGGCGGAATGGCGAAGGTCGACGCCCCTTCCACATTGCCAATGGTGCCGCGCCACGCCAGCACGCTGCGGCCGGGCCGCGACAGGCCCAGGGCCTTCAGGTCGAAATAGGTCGAGACCGTGGCCTGCATGATCGCGAAGAACGACGTGCCATCGGTCAGCGACGCCGATGGCGTGATGCTGGCCCCCAGCCGCACCCCATGGGTTGCGGGGGTGATGGGGTTGTCCACCCCCGTGCCGTCATAATTGGCCGAAAGCGGCAGGGATGCGATGAAATAGCTGTTGTTGGTGCGCATCTGCTGGATCTGTTCCTGCTCGATCTGCCCGCCAAAGGACACGTTCCAGTGGCGGTTGACGCGCCGGACGATGCCGATGCGCGCCAGCAGCGCGGTCTGCCGGTAGGAATAGAGTTCCTGCTTGATGCCTTCGAGGCGCGCGCTCATGTTCTGGTTGCGCGACCCGAAATCGGGCTTCAGCAGGTCGGCATAGAAGTCATAGCCCAGCCCCTGCTCGGCCGAGCCGCCAAGCCCGGTGATCAGCGCCGTCAGCCGCAGCCGCTCGGCATTGCCGAACAGGTTGTTATGCGTCCATGTCACGCCCGCGCGGCCACCAAGGTCGGTGGAATAGCCGCCTTCGGCGCCCACGCTGTGGCGCTTGCCCTCGCGGAAGGAAAAATCAAGCGGCATGGACCCATCGGATGCCAGCGTGTCGCCATGGTTCACCTGCACATCGGAAAACAGCCCGGTGGAGGCGATGTCCTGCCGGGCGCGTTCAATGCGTGATGGCTGGTACAGCTCCCCCGGTGCGATGGTCAGCCTGCGCGCGATATAGGCCGGGTGCGTGCGCTGCAGCCCCGCGAAGTCGAACGCGCCCAGATTGACCACCGGCCCGCGATGGACGGTATAGGCGACGTCGAGCGTATGCGTGTCGGGCCGCAGCCATGCCTGCGGCTTGCTGACACTGGCCAGCGCGTATCCTTCCTCCGTCAGGGCGGTCTGGAGCGTGACGCCGGCGGCCAGCACGCTTTCCGCCTGCGCGGGCATGCCGGGCTTCATGGCGAATGCCCTGATTTCATCCGCATTCAGGTGAACGGGTGGATCGCCCTTGTCCGGGTTCAGCGTCACGACGCCGATGCGGAACGCCACGCCGGGCCGGGCGCTGATGGTGATCTGCGCCCTGTGCCCCGCCGGGATGGACTGCATCCATTCCGGCAGGTCGGGATCACGCCCGTCATGGCTGCCTGCAATGGGTGCGCCGGTTTTGCCGCCGCCATCGGTCACGGTCATGGTGATGCCGCCCGCATAGAAGCCGTAGCTTTCCAGCGCGCTGATCAGCCGGGAATAGTCGTTATGGATGCGCCCCGTCAGCGCAAAGGGGCTGACGGCCTGTGTTTTCTGCAGCGACAGCAGGTCCGATGACGCCCGCAGCGCATCATCAAGGTCTGCATTGCCGGTCGGGCGCAGGGTGGTGGTGTATTCCTGCGGGTCGGCCGCCATGGCGGCGGGAACCCATGGCCCGAGGGCTGTCATGGCTGCACACAGGCTTACATAACCGGCACTGCGCCGGACACGCGCGTTAAGGCGGCGTGCCAGACGGGAATGACGCAATCCTGTCAAACGGTGCCGCCCCTGTTCCTGTCCTGCGTGTGTTCAGTTTCCCACTGTGTGATAACTGCCATTCCCGGCATGCATGATCAAACCGATATTAACGTCGCCACCTTAATAAGTTCCAAATATGTCATATAGGTGCCCAAAAGGCGCGGGTCATGTTGCAAACTGTCTCCATCCCCTCAATCCTTTCTTGACATACCCCCGATTCCGGCGGGCATGATCGATATCGGCAGGAAGGGGTTGCCGCGCCCGGCACCCCACCATGATGCGGACCGGGAGCGTTGATGGGCAGACCATTTGTTCCTTGGCTTATTATCAACGGCAAGGCACTTGACCGCGCGCACCTGTACACCGATGTGTTGCGCCCGTTGTGCGGGCAACCGCCCGCGATGATGCCCGAGGATACCTGACCCGTGAACAGCCTGTCTCCCCCTTCCGGTGTGGCCCAGCCGCAATCCAGCACATCGTCCGCGACACGGGGGCTTCATGTCATAACATGGGGCTGCCAGATGAACGTGTATGACAGCGAGCGGATGTCGGACGTGCTGCGCCCGCTGGGCTATCGCGCCGTGGGCACGCCGGATGATGCGGACATGATCATCCTCAACACCTGTCATATCCGCGACCGGGCGGCGGAAAAGGTGTTTTCCGAACTCGGCCGCCTGCGCAAGGTCAAGGAAGCCCGCGCCGAACGCGGCGAAGGCACGGTTCTGGCCGTGGCGGGCTGTGTCGCGCAGGCGGAAGGCGGCGAGATCCTGGCCCGCGCGCCGTATGTCGACATCGTGCTGGGGCCGCAGACCTATCACCGCCTGCCCGAAATGGTCGCCCGCGCGGCGCGCGCGGCAGGTGCGGTGATCGAGACGGATTTCCCCGTCGAGCAGAAATTCGACTTCCTGCCCGCCGACCGCGAAGCCCCGGCCGGGGGGGCAGCCTTCCTGACCATTCAGGAAGGGTGTGACAAGTTCTGTTCCTTCTGCGTCGTGCCCTATACGCGTGGGGCCGAAAGCAGCCGCCCCGCACAGGCCGTGATCGCGGAAGCACGACGTCTGGTGGCGGCGGGCGTGCGCGAGATCACCCTGCTGGGCCAGAACGTCAACGCCTATCATGGTGATGGCCCCGACGGGCGTACATGGGGGCTGGCGCGCCTGGCGCGCGTGCTGGCCGATGAGGTGGGGATCGAACGCATCCGCTACACCACGTCGCACCCGCGCGACATGGAGGACGACCTGATCGCCGCCCATCGCGACCTGCCCCAGCTCATGCCGTTCCTGCACCTGCCGGTGCAGTCCGGGTCCGACCGGGTGCTGGCGGCCATGAACCGGGGACATACGGCGGATGAATACCGCGCGCTGGTGGGCCGCCTGCGCGATGCGCGGCCCGACCTTGCGCTGTCATCCGACTTCATCGTGGGCCACCCCGGCGAGACGGATGCCGACTTTGCCGATACGATGCGCCTGATCAACGATATCGGCTTCGCGCAGGCCTATTCCTTCAAATACTCGTCCCGCCCCGGCACGCCCGCGGCAGGGGCCGCCATGCACGTTGCCGAGGACGTGAAGGATGCCCGCCTGCAGGAACTTCAGGCCGTGCTGCGCGTACAACAGGATGCATTCAACGATGCGACGGTGGGCGTGACCGCCCCCGTCCTGTTTACCGGGCGCGGGCGCAAGCCGGGACAGGTTTCGGGGAAAAGCCCGTGGCTGCAGGCCGTGAACGTGGATGGGCCGGACAGCCTGATCGGGCGTATCGCCAACGTGGATATCCGCCACCGTTACACCAACTCGCTGGGCGGTGTCCTGACAGAGGAGACAGACAGGGCTTGAGAGAACAGACACAATCCACGCTCCACGCCCCCCGTCGCGGTGGCGGGCGGCGTCCTCCCCCCCATGGCACGGCTGCGGCAAATGACCGCACCGTGACCCTGCAGTTTGAGGATAATGCGCTTCTGGCGCAGCTTGTGGGGGATCACGACCGTCATCTCCTGCATCTTGAACGTGGATTTGATGTCCGGCTGGCCTGCCGTGGCAACCGTATCGCCATTACGGGCACGGCCGCACGGGTGGGCCTTGCACAGGGCACGCTGACCGAACTGTACCGCCGCGCCCGCGCGGGGCAGGTCGTGGATACCGCAACCGTGGACACCGCCATCCGCATCGCAGCCCATGCCCTGTCAGCCCCATCCGCCGCAACAACGGATATGCCCGCCATGACCAATGCCAGTCCCCCTG
>NZ_VWPI01000054.1 GCF_015155755.1 Komagataeibacter sp. FXV3
CCTGCCCACCATCATGACGCGCCGTGGCCCCATCGCCCCGCGTTCCGTGGGACAGGGACAGTACATGGACATGCTGGCGCGACAGGAAATGGTGTTTGGCCTTGGCCCCGCCGGCACGGGCAAGACCTACCTTGCGGTCGCGCAGGCGGTGGCCATGCTGCAGGCGGGACAGGTGGACCGGATCGTCCTGTCGCGGCCCGCGGTCGAAGCGGGCGAACGGCTGGGCTTCCTGCCCGGTGACCTGAAGGAAAAGATCGATCCCTACCTGCGCCCGCTCTATGATGCGCTGCATGACATGATGCCGGGGGATCAGGTGATCCGGCGCATGGGCACGGGGGAAATCGAGGTGGCGCCGCTTGCGTTCATGCGCGGGCGGACGCTGGCGCACTGTTTTGTGATTCTGGACGAGGCGCAGAATACAACCCCCGCCCAGATGAAGATGTTCCTGACCCGCATGGGGGAAGGCACGCGCATGGTCATTACCGGCGACCTGAGCCAGGTTGACCTGCCGCGTGGCGTGACATCCGGCCTGAGGGAAGCCGTCGAGACGCTGGACGGCCTGCCCGGGATCGGCATGATGCGATTTGAATCGCGTGACGTGGTGCGCCACCCGCTGGTGGCGCGTATAGTGGAGGCATACGACCAGCGCGCCGGGGCACAGCACCGTCCCCACCGCGCCCGGTCGCAGCAGGAGAACGATGAAACCTCGAAGTAGCACAGGCCCCGCCCATTCCGGCGGGGTCGCGGATGCAGCGGGACGGGCCGGTGCGCCCGTCCTTCCGGCCGGATTGGACGGCCCCGACATAACCGTGGCGGACCGGCGCTGGAACCGCGCCGTCCCCAACCCGGCGCGGCTGGTGGCGCGCGCCGTGGACGCCGCGCTGCAGGCCACGGGATGCCATGGGCCGGTAACGGTCGTACTGGCCGATGACCGCACGGTGGCCGACATGAACTGGCGCCATCGCGGCCGGAACAAACCCACCAATGTCCTGACATTCGAATACGCCCCGGCCCATGCGGGTGGCGGCATATGGGGCGGTGACATCATCATCGCGTTCGAGACGGTGGCGCGCGAGGCCCGCGCGGCGGGCCGCACGATGGCCGCCCACCTCGCCCACCTTGTCATCCATGGCGTCCTGCACCTGGCCGGGCATGACCACCATCATCCCGGCGAGGCACGGGAGATGGAGATGCTGGAAGCCCGCACCCTGTCCGGGCTTGGCATCGCCAATCCATGGAAATCCGGCCGCATGGCCACCACGCGGGGGGTACGGTCATGAGCCGGAATGGCAGTGACGCGGGCGCGGAACCTCCGTCCGGGTCGCGCGGCAAGGGATTCCTGTCGCTGTTCAGCCGCAAACGTGGCGAACAGGGACTGCGCCATTCCATTGCCGCGCTGGTCAAGGAAGCCGATGACGCGGCGGGGGATGAAGCCGACCCCCGGTCGTCCGAACTGGACCGGCAGGAACGCGCCCTGCTGGCCAATGTGCTGCGCCTGCGCGGGATCACGGCGGATGACGTGATGATCCCGCGCGCCGACATCGTGGCCATGCCCGTCGATATCAGTCTGGACGAGGCACTGGCCATGATGCGACGGGAAAACCATTCCCGCATGCCGGTCTATCGCGACCAGCTGGATGACATCGTGGGCATGATCCATGTGAAGGACCTGATCGCCTATGTCGGCACGTCCGAAGCCTTCCGCATGGAACCCCTGCTGCGCCAGCCGCTTATGGTCGCACCCCAGTTGCCGGTGCTGGACCTGCTGCTGCAGATGCGCGTCCGCCATGTCCATCTGGCGCTGGTAATCGACGAATATGGCGGCATCGACGGCCTGGTCACCATCGAGGACCTGATCGAAACCATCGTGGGCGACATTTCGGACGAACATGATGAGCCTGCGGCCAACATGATACGCGAAAGGCCGGACGGCACGCTGGAGGTGGACGCCCGCACCCCCGTCGCGGCGTTTGAGGAAAAGGTTGGTCCAATCCTGACGCGGGAGGAACGTGAAGCCGAGATCGAGACCGTGGGCGGACTGGTTTTCCGTCTGGCCGGTCACGTCCCGACACGCGGCGAAGTCGTAACCCACGAAAGCGGCATGGTTTTCCGCATTCTTGATGCGGATGCCCGCCATATCCGCCATGTGCGCGTGCGCCTGCCGCCACGTGAGGCGCCGCCCGCCGCCTGACCATCACGGCACGCCCGCGCCATGCGGGCGCGCCATGGCGCGTGGAATGGATTTACGCGCGCCCGTCGCCTCTTTACACTCGCCGCGCCGGGGTTTTATCCCCCATCCAGTCCCATACCGGAGAGTGACCCGTGATGCCCATCAAACGCCGCACCCTGCTTGCCCTTGCCCCCGCGCTTATTACTGGCGGCAGCCTGCTGTCCGGCAGGGCCATGGCGCAGGACGCCGACCCGCGCCTGTCGATCCGCGCGGTGGGCAACCCGCAGGCCAAGGTGCATGTCGAGGAATGGTTCTCCCTGACCTGCACGCACTGCGCGCGCTTCGCCGCCGAAGTGTTCCCCGAAATCCGCACCAAGCTGGTCGATACGGGGCGCGTGTACTACATTTTCCGTGATTTCCCGCTGGATCAGGTGGCGCTGACCGCATCCATGGTCGCCCGCGCCCTGCCGCCCGAACGCTATGAGCCCTTCGTGCTGGCCCTGCTGTCCAGCCAGGACCGCTGGGCATTTGGCAAGGACGTGAACCCCGAGGAACAGATCCAGAAGATGGCGGCACTTGCCGGCATGTCGGCCGACACGTTCCAGCAGACCATCCATGACGACAAGCTGCGTCACGCCATCATGGATGAAGAAGACCGTGCGCAGGCGCAGTACAAGATCGATGGCACCCCCACCTTCCGCTTCAACAACAAGGAACAGGTGGCGCAGGAACTGAATTACGAGGAGTTCGCCAAGAAGGTCGAAGCGGCGGCACAGTGACCGGGACCACGCCATCATGACCGCCCGTTTCGTCCGGCTGCGCATCGCAGGGTTCAAAAGCTTCGCCGACCCGGTTTCCGTCGATATCCTGCCGGGGCTGACGGGCATTGTCGGGCCGAATGGCTGTGGCAAGTCCAACGTGGTCGAGGCCCTGCGCTGGGTCATGGGGGAAACCAACGCCCGTTCGCTGCGCGGCGGGGAAATGGACGACCTGATCTTTGCCGGGACCACCGCGCGCGCCGCACGCAACATGGCGGAGGTCACCCTGACGCTGGAAGGGGCGGCCGAGGTCGCCCCCGCCCCCTTTCAGGGGCAGGACGAACTGCAGGTGTGCAGGCGCGCGGACCGGGGTGCCGGCAGTGGCTACCGCATCAATGGCCGCACCACGCGCGGGCGCGACGTGCAGACGCTGTTTGCGGATCTGGCGTCGGGGGCGCGTTCTTCGGCCATGGTCAGCCAGGGCCGCGTGTCCGCGTTGGTCAACGCGCGGCCCGAGGAACGCCGCACCATCCTGGAAGAAGCCGCCGGCATTACCGGCCTGCATGGCCGCAGGCATGAAGCCGAACTGAAGCTGCGCGCGACCGAAGCCAACCTGGCCCGCGCCGAGGACCTGCGCATCCAGCTTGAGGCCCGGCTGGGTGACCTGCAGGAACAGTCCGAGCAGGCAGGCCATTACCGTGAACTGTCACAGGGACTGCGGGAATCGGAAGTCGCCCTGCTTGCGCTACTGCATGCCCGCGCGCACAAGGCCGTGGCCGATGGCGAAACCGCCCTGCACGCGGCACGGCGCGACCTGAAGGCCGCCGAGGAGGTCGCCGAAGGCGCGGTCATCGCGGATTACGAAATCACCCAGACCCTGCCCGCATTGCGCGACGAACTGGATACCCGGCGCACCGAACTGGAACGTTTCAAGGTACGCGCCGAAACCATTGCTGATGAACTGGCCCGCGCCGAAGCCGCACTGGATGCCGCCCGCACGCGGCTGAGCGAATGCGAAAGCGCGCAGGCCGCCGCCCTTGCCCGCCGCGATGACGCCACCGTCATGCGCGACCGGCTGGTGGCTGAACGCGCGCAGGTGGAAGAACGCCTGTCCGCCCTGCCCGACCTGTGCACGACAGCACAGGCCGAATGCGCCGCGCTGGCGCAGGCCATGACGGACATGGCCGGACGCGTGGAACAGGCCACCACGACCCTGCGCGAAGCCCAGCTTCAGACCATGCAGGCGCGCGAAGTGCTGGATGGCGCCATCGCCACGCACGAACGCCTTGCCGCCCAGCACACGGAACTGGCCACCGAAATCGCGGACCTTGAGGCCGCCATGCCGACCGAAGCCGCGATTGCCGAACATGATGCGCGGATCATCGAAGCCGAACAGTGTGCGACCGATGCACTGGCCATGCGTGAAGCCGCGACCCACACCCATTCGGAAGCCGTGCTGCAGGCTGGCCTTGCCCGCAATGCCGCCACCGAAAGCCGCCGCGTGCATGAACAGGCGACGCATGACGCCAATGCGGTGCGCGACCGGCTGGATGCGCTGGAACGCAATATCGCCAGCGTGCGCGCGCATGTGGAAAAGGCCCGCGCCAGCCTTGTCCCCGAAACCGAACGCCAGCGCCTGACACAGGTGGTGGCCGAGGCGGAAGCCACGCTCGGCGCCATCCGCGCGGAACTGGGCAATGCGGAAGAAGCCCGCGCACAGGCGACACAGGCCGAAATACAGGCCAATGCCCGCCTGAAGGATGCCCGCGCCACCCGCCAGACCACGCAGGAAGCCCTGCGCACGGCGCGGGCGGCCCGGCAGCGCGCGCAGGGCGAGGTGGACACGCTGGCCGCCAGCATGGAACGCCTGCGCGCGCAGGCGGTACCGGATGCGGACCTGCACGCCCTTGTCAGCAGACGTGAAGCCGCCGAGGCCGCGCTGGAAGCCGCACAGCAACACATGGCGGCCATCGAGACCGCCAGTGTCGCTGCCACGCGGGAAGACGAAGCCTGCGCCAGCCGCCTGTCACAGGCGCGCGCCACCCTGTCGGGGCTGGAAGCGGAAGCCGACGGCCTTGCCCGCGCCCTGCAAAGCGACAGCGATACGGACGCCCCCGAATCCGGGACGACCCTGGCGGAAAGCCTGCATGTGCCGACCGGGCTGGAAACCGCGCTGGCCGTTGTCCTGTCAGATGGGCTGAATGCCACGCTGAAAGGCAAGGCCCCGCGTGAATGGCACGACCTGCCCACGACCACGCCCGCCCCCTTCCCTGCCGCGGGAATCCAGCCGCTCTCCGCCCTGCTGAACGCGCCGCCCGCCCTGTCCCGCGCGCTGGGGGCTGCGGGGCTGTTGCCCGATGGCATGGATGGGACAGCATTGCAGGCCAGCCTTACGCCGGGGCAATGCCTTGTCACGCGCGATGGCGCGCTGTGGCGGTGGGATGGCTATGTACAGGCCCCCAATCTGCCCGGACGCGCGGCCCTGCGGCTGAAGCAGCTTGGCCGCCTGCGTGAACTGCGCGCGGAACTGGAGCAGGCGCGTACCGAAATCCCGGCGCTGGAACAGGCCGCCAGCACTGCCGCCACGGCCCGCGAACAGGCGGCGCGGGAACTGGTGGCCGCCCGTACGGCGCGCGCCAGTGCCGAAAGCACACTGGGCACCACCCGCACGCAGGAAGCCGACCTGTCACGGCGGCATGCCACCATCACGGCCCAGATCGACACGCTTGCCGTGCAGCAGGACACGGCCGCCGCCGCCCTGAAGGAAGCCGAGGCCGCCTGCACCCGCGCACAGGAGCACGAATCCAGCCTACCGGATCTGGCCCGGCTGGAACAGGCACAGAAAGCCGCCAGCGCGCAGGTGGCGCAGGCGCAGACCCATGAAAGCGGGCTGCGCACCACCCGCCAGCTGGCCGAAGCGAAGCTGGAACAGGCCCGTCAGGCCATGCAGGCCACCATGTCCAGCCATAGCGAGGCCGAAACCCGCCTGCAGGCCATGCAGCCCGAACTGGCCCGGCTGGAAACCGACCGCGACGCGCTGGCGGCCGAACTGGCCACACGCCGCGAACAGCTTACGACCCTGCCCGACCCCGACCTTGCCGAAGGGGCGGCACGGCAGGCCACGACCGCCGCCAGTGAGGCGGAACAGGCCCTGCGCCAGGCACGCGACACGGTGGAAGCCACCACCACGCAACTGGAACACGCCCGCACGGCCCGCGCGGGGCTGGAACAGAAAATGCGCGAAACCGGCGCACGGCTGGAAGCCCGCCGGGCACGAATGGCGGACCTGTCCCTTGCGGTGGCGCAGGCGGATGAAGCGGTGGAAAATGCGCGGACGCGGCTGGCGGCCCTGCCTGACATTGCCGGGCTGGAACACGCACTGGGCGAACTGCGCACGCACGATGATGCCCTGCGCGCACAGGAACATGAACGCCGCGACGCCGTGGCGCAACTGCAGGCGGAAGAAGCCAGCCTGCGCCAGCGTTTTGACGCATCGGCACAGGAACTGGCGCAATGGACCGCCCGTGTCGAGGCCGCCACGCTGGAGGCCGAAGCAGCCCTGGCCCGACTGCACAACGCACAGGCCGAACATGAACGCCTGGCCCCGGAACCCGTGGCGGTGCGTGCGCGGCGGGATGCGATCGCGACCGAACTGGAACAGTATGCCGCAAGCCACGACGTGGCGGCGACGGCACTACAGCAGGCACAGGACCGCCAGGGCGAACTGCAGGCAGGCCGCCGCACGGCGGAGGAAGTCCTGACCGCCGCGCGTGAGGAACTGGTCCGCGCCGAAGGCAGGCGGGAGCAGGCGCAGGTGCTGCTGGAACAGTTACAGGCGGAATCGCAGCCACCCGCCGGTGTGGTGCCGGCGGATCTGAGCGTGAACGCCGAAACCGGCCTGCGCCGCAAGGTCGCCCGCCTGACCCGCCAGCGTGACGAACTGGGCCCCGTCAACCTGCGTGCCGAAATCGAGGCACAGGACGCATCGGGCAAGATCGACACCATCCTGCACGAACGCGACGAACTGCAATCCGCCATCGCCCGCCTGCGTGGCATGATCGGCCAGCTGAACCGCGAGGGACGTGAGCGGCTGATGGCCGTGTTTTCCCAGATCGACCAGCATTTCCAGTCCCTGTTCGCACGCATGTTCAATGGCGGGCGGGCACATCTGGGCATGGTGGGCAATGATGACCCGCTGCAGGCGGGGCTGGAAATCTATGCCCAGCCGCCGGGCAAGAAGCTGGCGACGCTGTCCCTGCTGTCGGGCGGGGAACAGGCGCTTACGGCGCTGTCGCTTATTTTCGCGGTCTTCCGCTGCAATCCCGCGCCCGTCTGCGTGCTGGACGAAGTGGATGCCCCGCTGGATGACGCCAACGTGGGCCGTTTCTGCGCCCTGCTGGGTGACATGGTGGCCGAAGCGGGCACGCGCTTCCTTGTCGTGACCCATCACCAGCTGACCATGGCGCATATGGACCGGCTGTATGGCGTGACGATGCAGGAACGCGGGGTCAGCCGCGTGCTGTCGGTCGATCTGGAACGCGCGACCGAGATGGTGGACACGCCTACCGCATAAAACACTGTTGTTAAAAAATAAAAGTTTCCGGGCGCCGCCTTTTTTGAAGAAAGCTTCACCAAGAACTTCTGATTTTCAAACAGGCATCCGGTGCGAAATAGAACAGGCCTGTGGGAACCATTATCCCACAGGCCTCTTTTATCCTGGACCGGATGCCGGTGTGGGAAAGGGGCGGTCACCATCCGCCGCCTTTCCCGCAGGCTTCATGCTTCCATGGGAAACAGCGCCTGTGATTACGGCATCATGCTGCCGGTATCGATAAAGCGCTGGTGCCACGACAGGGCTTCGTTCAGCAGGTGCGGCGACTGCTGGCCGAACGACCCCGCACGGGCACGCTTGTAATAATCCTGCAGCATCGGGCGATAATCGGGATGCGCACAGTTGGCGATGATCACTTCCGCGCGCTGCTTGGGCGACAGGCCACGCAGGTCGGCCAGACCCTGTTCGGTCACCAGCACCTGCGAATCCTGCGTGATGTGGTCCACATGCGACGCCATGGGCACGATGGCGGAAATCTTGCCGCCCTTGGCGGTGGACGGCGTCATGAATACGGAAATATAGGCATTGCGGGCAAAATCCCCCGAACCGCCAATCCCGTTCTGGATTTTCGAACCCATGATCTGGGTCGAGTTCACATTGCCGTAGATATCCGATTCGATCAGGCCGTTCATGGCGATACAGCCCAGGCGACGGATCAGGCCGGGATGGTTGCTGATGTCCTGCGGGCGCAGGATGATCTTCTTCTGGAATTCACGCATGCGGGCATTGAGCGATTCCGCGGCTTCGGGGCTGAGGGAGAACGCGGTGGCCGACGCGACCCGCATCTTGCCCGTTTCCAGCATGCCCAGCATGCCGTCCTGAATGACCTCGGTATAGGCGGTCAGGTCGTTGAACGGCCCTTCTTCCAGCCCGCCCATGACGGCGTTGGCCACATTGCCCACGCCGGACTGCAGCGGCAGCAGCGACGGCGGCAGGCGGCCCATCTTCACTTCATGGCGGAAGAATTCCATCAGGTGGCCCGCGATGCCGCGCGCGGTCTCGTCGGGGGGGGAGAACGGGGCGTTGCGGTCGGGGGCGTTGGGTTCGTCAATCGCCACGATCTTGGCCGGGTCCACCTTCAGCGACGTGCCACCAATGCGGTCATCGGGGCGCAGCAGCGGAATGGGCTGGCGGTGCGGCGGCAGGGCCGCGCCGTACCAGATGTCGTGCATCCCCTCGAGTGCCGCGTCCTGCCAGCTGTTGACCTCAATGATCACCTGTTTGGCGGTATCGAGCCATGTCTTGGAATTGCCGACGGAAGACGACGGGACAATGCTGCCGTCCTCACGGATGGCCGTGGCCTCGATGATGGCGGTGTCGATCTCGCCAAAGAATCCCGCCCAGGCCATGGGGGCGACATGGCTGAGATGCATGTCCAGGTATTCCGTCTCGCCCTTGTTGATGCGCGCGCGCAGGCCGGGATCGGAATTGTAGGGCATGCGGAAGGAGATGCCGTTAACCTTGGCCAGCGCACCATCGAGTTCCGGCCCGGTGGAGGCCCCGGTCAGCAGCCGGATACGGTATTCGTTACCCTTGGCATGTTCGCGCTCCATCAGGGCGGCAAGCGCCTGCGGCACGGCCTTGGGGTAACCCGCGCCGGTAAAGCCGCTGGTACCAACCGTGCTGCCCGGTCGGACAAGGGACGCCGCCTGCTCGGCGGTGGTGATCTTGGCCCGGAGCGCCGCATTCCGGATTCGGGTGTGGTCGATCATGAACTTTCCCTCAAACTCTTATCGTTATGTCCGGCCTGAGCCGGATATGTCGTATGCCTCAGCCAGGGTCTGGCGGGGCTTTTGCTGTCCCCATCGTGCTGGCACCTGTCCGATCTGCCCAGCCCTCGCGTGCGGTGTGGGTATTCCCGTTGCACCCCATGCGCCGACGCTGCGTTCCACTTCGGCATGACGCCATCATCTGTTCTCCCTCCGGCAGGCGACGTCACAACAAAAGAGTGTGACACCGCGCCCGGACCCCGGTGACGGGTTTCACGTTTGCTCCATCACCGGACGGGATATGCGCAGGGTGTATTTTTGGTATGTATTTTTGGCAATATACTCCGTCAGCCAGCTGGAATGTCGTTACCTGCCTGCAACCGTTTTGTGTCATTAAAGATACATTCTTGGCCATCCCCCTAGTGCAAAGGCGGCCAATCTTGTGAATAATAGGCAACAAGACCCAATCAGGGGACCCCGGCACACGGCACCGCCATAGAGACAGGAGAGGATTTTCGTTTGAGACGTCGATTTCCCTCTCACAGGCCTGTCATGGCACGGGAAGGCACGTCCCCGCCCGCCCCGGCGAGGGATTACCCGTTACCCCCGGTCACGATGCCGGCGCACCCGCTGGCGGACCTGCTGGCCGGCCGTCCCCTGCGCGTCGTGGGCGACGTGCATGGTGACCTGCACGCCTTCCGCCATGCCGCGGCGACGGACCGGTTTGTCATACAGCTGGGTGACCTGGTGGATTACGGCCCCGACAGCGCCGGGGCCTTCCGCCTGATGCAGCGCCTGATCGATGAACGGCGCGGGCTGTTCATCCTGGGCAACCATGACCGCAAGCTGGCCCGTGCGCTGCAGGGGCGCAAGATGCGGCGCGACCCGCCATTGATGGAAACCCTGACCCAGTTCATGGCCGAGGAAAACAGCGATGTATTCCAGCGCGCGCTGGCGGACCTGTCATGCGCGCCCGCGTGGATCGTGCTGGGGCAGTCGATATTCGTGCATGGCGGCTTCCATGTCCGCATGCTGGGCGAACTGCCACCACCGGGGCTGGGCACCGTCACCCCCCTGCTGTCGCGCGCCCTGTTTGGCGAGACGACGGGCCGGATGCAGAAGGACGGCTACCCTGAACGGCGGCTGAACTGGGTCGATCACATTCCCGCGGGCTATACGGTATATTGCGGGCATGACCGCCGATCCACCGACGGGCGGCCATGGGTCAGGCATGGCCGGATGGGCGGTCGCGCCATCTTTACCGATACCGGTGCGGGCAAGGGTGGCCACCTGGCATGGATCGACCTGCCGCCCATCCTTTAAGCCCACAAGCATTCCCATACTTCAGGAGAGCCTTCCCACATGAACACCACCCAGGCCACGCAGGATGCCGCGCAGGCGAAGCTGGAAGAACTGCGTCGCAGCATCGACAATATCGATGCAGCCCTGATCTACATGCTGGCCGAACGTTTCCGCCATACGCAGGCGGTGGGAAAGCTGAAGGCGACCAACCACATGCCCCCCGCAGACCCCGCGCGTGAGGCCCGTCAGGTCGCGCGCCTGCGCCAGTTGGCCAAGTCAGCCCAGCTGGACCCGGATTTTGCCGAAAAATTCCTCGCCTTCATCATCCGCGAGGTCATCCGCCACCATGAAGCCATTGCCGCCAGCGAAGGGCGGTAAGCCCCCGATGCCCGACATACAGG
>NZ_VWPI01000055.1 GCF_015155755.1 Komagataeibacter sp. FXV3
CATACAGGCAGGCCGCCCCGCCCCGGTCCGGGAAATGGTGCTGATGCGCCATGCGCAGGCCGCCCCCGCCCCGTTCGGAGAAATGGGGATGCAGGCTGACCTCGACCGTCCCCTGACCGCCCATGGCCGCCAGACCGCCGCCAGCTGTGGCGCGCGGCTGCGCGCACGGCACTTCGCGCCGGACCTGGTGATGGTCAGCCCGGCGGTGCGTACGCGCCAGACACTGGCCGCGATCGGATCATTTTATGGCGATCGGCAACCCGATATCCGATATGTGAACGCCCTGTATGACGCGGCACCACAAACCATCCGTGACCTGCTGTATGAGGTGCCGGATAAATTCAACAATATCATTATATTAGCCCATAACCCCGGCCTGCAGGCGCTGGTTGCGCACTGGGCTGCGCGCCGTTGTCCGTCGGGGCTGGAAAATGCGCTGCATCTGGGCTTTCCACCGGCCTCGATGGCCTGCTTTACCGCCACGCAGGCATGGAATCAGGCGGTTGACGGGGATATCCGCCTGACCGACCTGTCTTGCCAATAATGTCATTGCCGCAGGCGGGGGGGACGGATTGCCACGACGGGGCATTCGTTCCTATCGTCAGACCCGAGGCCCGCTGACCGCCGCCAATGCGGCGCACGGGTATAAAAATTTGGGCACACTTAACCAACTGTCGCACGAACGACAGGATGCCCGGAGGTTGGAGACATGTGCCGCCCTGCCCCAATGTGCGCGAGGTCGGCACCCAAGAGGAGTGTTGTAGATGAGCGAGTCCGGAAAAAGCGCCACAATCTCGCTGAACGGCAAGGATGTGACCATGCCGGTCCTGTCAGGTACGCTGGGACCGGATGTCATCGACATCCGCAAGCTGCCGGCGCAGGCCGGGGTATTCACCTATGATCCCGGTTATGGCGAAACCGCTTCATGCTCCAGCAAGATCACGTTCATTGATGGTGAAAAGGGCATCCTGCTGCATCGGGGCTATCCCATCGCGCAGCTGGCCGAACAGGCGACGTTCATGGAAGTGGCCTATCTGCTGCTGAACGGCGAACTGCCGGACAAGGCGCAGTACGACGGGTTTGTGAACTCGATCAAGCACCACACCCTGCTGCACGAGCAGATCCGCAATTTCTTCAACGGTTTCCGTCGTGACGCCCACCCCATGGCCATCCTGTGTGGCACGGTCGGGGCACTGTCCTCCTTCTATCATGAAGGGCTGGATGTTTCGAACGCGACCACGCGCTACCAGTCTGCCATGCGCATCATCGCCAAGATCCCGACCATTGCGGCATGGGCGTACAAATATACGCAGGGCGAGACCTTCATCTATCCGCGCAATGACCTGTCGTACGCGGAAAACTTCCTGTCCATGATGTTCGCTGTTCCCAGCGAGCCGTACAAGATCAATCCTGTCCTGGCGCGCGCCATGGACCGTATCCTGATCCTGCACGCGGACCATGAACAGAATGCGTCCACATCCACCGTGCGTCTGGCTGGTTCCACCGGGGCCAATCCGTTTGCATGCATTTCCGCCGGCATCGCGGCGCTGTGGGGGCCGGCGCATGGTGGCGCCAACGAAGCCGTGCTGAAAATGCTGGCTGAAATCGGCCACAAGGACAACATTCCCGAATTCATCGCCAAGGTGAAGGACAAGAACAGCGGCGTGCGCCTGATGGGCTTTGGCCACCGGGTGTACAAGAACTTCGACCCGCGCGCGAAGATCATGCAGGCGACCTGTCATGAAGTGCTGGGCGAACTGGGGATCAAGGACGATCCGCTGCTGGATCTGGCAATCGAACTGGAAAAGATCGCCATTCACGACGAATATTTCGTCAAGCGCAGCCTGTACCCGAATGTCGATTTCTATTCCGGCATCATCCTCAAGGCCATGGGCATCCCCACCAGCATGTTCACCGTGCTGTTCGCGGTCGCCCGCACCACCGGCTGGATCAGCCAGTGGAAGGAAATGATCGAGGAACCGGGCCAGCGCATCGGCCGTCCCCGCCAGCTTTACACCGGGTCACCGGAACGCGACTTCGTACCGTTTGCCAAGCGGGGCTGACTGCCCCCCGCGCCGGGCGGATGCACCATCCGCCCGGCGCGGGAACAGGAAACGAATGGTGGCGGTTCGACCCGCCGTGTTTCGTGTCCGTCATACAAAAAAGGGCGGGTCCTGCATTGGCCCGCCCTTTCCTTATATAATGTGTTCCCTGCTTCGTGCCCGATCAGTCACATTCGCAGCCATTCGTGGGGCCGGGACGTTTCTGGATCACGTGGTGGTCGATCCATTCCGACACCAGGCGCCGTGCCTCATTTAGCGAGGATTCGGGATGGTGGATGCGGTACAGGGTGGTGCAGGCATGAAAAGCCGACACATCGCTGGTCCCTACGCCACGCAGTTCCTGATAGGCGGTGATTACGGCACGCTCGCACTTGCGAGAGATGCGACTGTTTTCAACAGACACGATGCGATGACCCATTGGTGAGAATGATTATCAGTATTGGGATATTAGATCGAATACCCCCATGGGGCAAGGTACGCATGGCCTCACACTCTGCTGATCGGGTCACGTTATGTTTCCGATGTGGCCTTTTTTCGGCAATTATGCCCGCAGTCCACGCAGACAGATGGATTTTCACATCTGTTGCGGTTAATCGTCTGTGCTGTCATTGATGACACCACATATCATTTGGCCGGAGATAGGGTATGCACGACGCCACGGGGAACGGGGCCGGACTTTCAACAGGTTCCACGGCATGGGACCGCGACGCAGCATTGATGACGGCGCGCCTGCTGCTGGAAATCAAGGCCGTCAATTTCCGCCCCGATGACCCATACACCCTGACGTCGGGCTGGAAATCCCCGGTCTATATCGACTGCCGCCGCATCATCTTCTTCCCGCGCGCACGCCAGAAGATCATGGAACTGGCGGTGGAAAAGATCGGCCGCCATGTGGGGTACGAAAGCATTGACGCCGTGGTGGGTGGCGAGACGGCGGGCATTCCCTTCGCCGCATGGATTGCCGACCGCATGATGGCGCCCATGGCCTATGTACGCAAGAAGCCCAAGGGTTTCGGTCGCAATGCCCAGATCGAAGGCGACGTGCCCGAAGGCATGCGCACCCTGCTGGTGGAAGACCTGACCACCGATGGTTCGTCCAAGGTGCAGTTCGCCAACGCGCTGCGCAAGGCCGGCGCGATCGTGGATCACACCTTTGTCGTGTTCTTCTATGGTGTGTTCCCCGGTGCCTACCGCACGCTGGCTGACATGGATATCAGCCTGCATGCGCTGTGCACGTGGTGGGATGTGCTGGAAGCCTGCGCGGGCAAGCCCTATTTCTCGGAAAAGGATGCCGCCGAAGTCCGCCGCTTCCTGGAAGACCCCTGCGCATGGTCGGCCAAGCATGGCGGCGTGGGGAGTGCTGAAGAAGCGCTGGCGCTGAAGGCCAAGCGCGACGCCGGGACCTGAACCTACGGACAGGGCGATGGCGCGTATCCTCGCTTTTGATTCCGGCATTGGCGGACTGGGGATCGTGGGTCATATCCGCGATCTCCTGCCGGGGGTCGCGGTCGATTACCTGGCCGATACCGCCGTTTTCCCATACGGCGAACAGCCCGACGCGCCGCTGCGGCACCGGATTGTCACCCTGCTGGGCCAGGCCATTGACCGCCTCAGCCCCGATGTGGTGGTGGTCGCGTGCAATACCGCCAGCACATTGGCGCTGGACAGCCTGCGTGCGGCGTATGACGTGCCCTTCGTGGGTTGCGTGCCCCCCATAAAATGGGCGGCGGACCATACACGCACCGGCACGATTGGCCTGCTGGCCACGCGCGCCACGGTGCGCCGTCCCTATCTGCGTGACCTCAGCGCGCGCTTTGCCCCTGACTGCACCCTGCTGGCCTATGGCGCGCGGGGACTGGCCGATATGGCGGAAGCCGCGTTCCGGGGGCGATCACCCGACCGCCAGCAACTGAAAACCGAACTTGATGGCCTGTTTGGCCAGACGGGCGGGGACCGGATTGACGTGGTCGGGATTGGCTGCACGCATTATACCTTCCTGCTGGACGCAATGCGTGAAACCGGCCCCGCGCATGTCACGTGGCTGGACCCCGCACCGGCTGTCACCCGGCAGGTTGCGCGCATTCTGGACCGGTGCAGCGCGACCGCGGATGTCCGGTCGCCATTGACCGAACGGGTCTGCTTTACCGCCATGCCGACCGACCTGCCTGCCCTGCTGCCCGGCCTGTGCAGGCTGGGTTATGCGGCAGATGCGCCGTGTCTGTTCAGCGAAGGCGTGGCGGTCCATTCCTGAAAAAGCTTCAAAAGAATGCCGCCTTTTTAAAAAAAGGCGGCACCCGAAAACTTTTATCTTTTAGCGCTGAACCACCTGCTTAACGCAGGCGGTTGATGGTGTAACTGGCCGTATCCTGCAGCAACTGACGCAGGCGGCTGGGGGGGAAGATGGACAGCGCTTCACGCGCGGCCGTGGCGTATTCCGTCGCCCGGTCCAGCGTGGTGCGGATGGCCCCGGTCTGTTCAATCAGCCTGAGCGCATGGTCAAGGTCTTCGGGCTTCTGTTCGCTTTCCTCGATCACGCGATGCCAGAAGGCGCGATCTTCTTCCGACCCGGCGGCATAGGCCGCCAGCACCGGCAGGGTAATCTTGCCTTCACGGAAGTCATCGCCCACCGTCTTGCCCAGACGGGCCTGGTCGGCTGCGTAATCCAGCGCGTCATCCACCAGCTGGAACGCCATGCCCAGATTGGTGCCGTAGGATTCCAGGGCGTGTTCTTCCGCCCCTTCCCGGTCGGCCACGACCGCGCCCACGCGACAGGCAGCGGCGAACAGTGCCGCAGTTTTGCCATGAATGACTTCCAGATACTGGTCAATCCGTGTGGAAAGATCGTTCTGGGTGGACATCTGCAGCACTTCCCCTTCCGCGATCGTGGCGGAAGCGGACGAGAGGATATTCATGACCTTGAGCGAGCCATCATCCGTCATGAGCTGGAAGGAACGGGCGAACAGGAAGTCGCCCACCAGCACCGATGCCTTGTTGCCGAACACTGCATTCGCGCTGGCCATGCCCCGGCGCAGGGAACTTTCATCCACCACGTCATCATGCAGCAGGGTTGCGGTATGAATGAACTCCACGCAGGCCGCCAGCGCCACATGCCGTTGGTGTGTGGCATCGGGCCTGTAGCCACACAGCCGGGCCGACGCCAGCGTCAGCAGCGGGCGCAGCCGTTTGCCACCTGCGGCGACCAGATGGGCCGCAAGCTGGGGAATGAGCGCAACCGGGCTGTCCATCCGCTCGACAATGGCGCGGTTACACGCGGCCATGTCCTCTGCGAGATAGTCCGACAGGTCACGCAGGGCGACTTCTGATCCATCTGCCATCGGGCGGCGAGCCCTTTCGTCTTTCTGACTTGCCGTTTCGTCGGATTCCGGCAGACTAACTGCTAGGGCCAAAAGGTTACTCTCCCGGTTCCGAATGTATGAACATAGATATGAGTATATGGGCGGCGGCGGAATAACGGTCAAGCCAGACCACACACACACACGGCATGAGGCTGATGATACGCCCCCCCCTTTCCCCATGGGTCATGCCCCCGTCACGACGGGCACCCTGCTGGGTGGAAAGGTGGTCTATCGCCAGTTTCCCACCGGAAACAGGACCGGACTGGAACCGGTTCTGATGGCTGCTTTCGTTCCCGCCCGGGCCGGAGAGGTCGTGCTGGAAGGTGGATGCGGCGCGGGGGCGGGACTGCTGTGCCTGACGAATCGGGTGCCCCGCCTTGCGGGAGTCGGGCTGGAACGCGACCCCGCCACCGCCGCGCTGGCACAGTACAATTTCAGCCTGAATGGGCGCCACGACCTGCGTGTGCGCGTGGCTGGCATTCCCGCCCTGCCCGATGACCCGCTGCTGACGGGACCGGGCATCCGGCGCATCGACCATGCCTTTGCCAACCCGCCATGGCATGGGCACGATTCGTCGGCTTCCGCGCATATGCAGCGCGATCTGGCCCGCCGCCTGCCCGCGGGCGCGCTGGGGGGATGGGTGAATGCGCTGGCTGCGCAGTTGCGCCACCATGGCACCCTGACACTCGCCCTGCCCGCCAGCCTGCTGGCCGCCGGCATTGCCGCGATGGAGGACGCGCGTCTGGGCCGGATCAGGATCTGCCCCTTCTGGCCCCGTCAGGGGCATGCCGCGCGGATCGTGCTGGTGCAGGGACGCGCGAATTCCCGCGCGGGCAGCGAAATGCTGCCCGGCCTGACGCTGCATGAAGCCAGCGGCGAATTCACCCCCGCCGCCCGCGCGGTGCTGGAGGACGGCGCCCCCCTGCCGTCCTGATGACTGGTGCGCGAATTGGAAAAAGTTTTTGGTGAAGCTTTTTTCAAAAAGCTTCAAAAGGCGCACCCGAAAACTTTTGTTTATCAATTATCCATCGCAGTCCATCAGGCAAACGCTTCATCCCATGACCCGGTCGTCGAGGCCCGGCTGTATTCCGTGGCGCGATTTTCAAAGAAATTGGTGTGTTCGACCGCGTTCACCATTTCATCCACCCATGGCAGCGGGTTGGTGGCGATATCATAAATCCCGTCCAGCCCAAGCTGGCCCAGACGGCGGTTGGCGACGAAACGGATGTACTGCTTCACCTGCCCCGCATCCAGCCCTGCCACCGCGCCCATTTCGAACGCAAGGTCGATGAACGCGTCCTCGTGCTCGACAATGTCACGGCAGATCTGGCGGATGTCATCACGCAGGGTATCGGTCCAGATTTCCGGGTTTTCATGCACGAACACCCGGAACAGCCGCGCCATCGAATCACAGTGCAGCGATTCGTCACGCACCGACCATGACACGATCTGCCCCATGCCCTTGAGCTTGTTATGCCGGGGGAAGTTCAGCAGGATGGCGAAGGACGCGAACAGCTGCAGCCCTTCGGTAAACGCGCCAAACGCGGCCAGCGTGCGGGCGATCTGGTAGTTATCGCTGACCGAAAACTGCTGCATGTAGTCATATTTATCCTTCATTTCCTTATATTTAAGGAAAGCGGAATACTCGGTCTCGGGCATGCCGATGGTATCGAGCAGATGACTGTAGGCGGCGATGTGAATGGTCTCGATATTCGAAAACGCCGAAAGCATCATCAGCACTTCAGTCGGTTTGAACACCTGGCTGTAGTGCTTCATGTAACAGTTGTTCACCTCCACATCCGACTGGGTGAAAAATCGGAAGATCTGGGTGACCAGGTGCCGTTCGCTTTCCGTCAGCGTGCGGTGCCAGTCCTTCACATCATCGGCCAGTGGCACTTCTTCAGGCAGCCAGTGCACACGCTGCTGCGTCAGCCATGCATCATAGGCCCATGGATAACGGAATGGCTTGTAGACGGGATTGGCGGTCAGCAGGCTGGGTTCGGGCTGCGTCGCGGCATCTGCACCGGGGGCTTTATCGGTCATGGCCATGCCTGTCCTGTTACATGAATCCGGGCTGCCGGGCAGAATCCCGACAACCCGAACAATAAACAGCCGACCAACACTATGTCCACATCAAATAATGACACAAAAAAAAGGGCTGTTCCACATAGGAAACAGCCCTTTTTGGACCATCATGACCAGTCAGAAACAGGGAATTCCACAAATAACCTTGTACAATACCTGAAAATACCCCACCCTTACTGGCAGGCAAGGCATTCTTCATAATCCGTGGTCGTGGTGGTGGGCGTCGCAGGCGCGTCGCCTTCCTGTTTCGTCATGTCGCGCTTTTCCTGCCCGTCGCTTACGGCATCGGCGCGCTGGATGGACAGCGACCGGCAGTAATACAGCGATTTCACACCCCGCTTCCACGCCATGTAGTGGATCTGGTGCAGGTCGCGCTTATGCACGTTGGCGGGCAGGAAGATGTTGATCGACTGCGCCTGACAGATGAAGGGCGCACGGTCGGCCGCGTGTTCGATCACCCAGCGCTGGTCCAGTTCGAACGCGGTCTTGAACACGTCCTTTTCCTGCTGGGTCAGGAAATCGAGGTGCTGCACACTGCCCTTGTTCAGGGTGATGGAGGACCAGACCTCGTTCGTGTTCTGCCCCTTTTCCGTCAGCAGGCGGTCAAGGTGGCGGTTGCGCACCGTAAACGACCCTGACAGCGTCTTCTGCAGGAACACGTTGGCGGCAATCGGCTCGATCCCCGGGCTGGCATTGCCCGCGATGATGGAAATCGACGCGGTGGGCGCAATCGCCATCTTGTTGGAAAAACGCTCCATCACGCCATAATCGGCGGCATCGGGGCATGGCCCGCGCTCTTCCGCCAGCTTGCGCGACGCGGCGTCGGCCTGCGTGCGGATATGCTTGAATATGCGGCGGTTCCAGCTTTTGGCCACCACGCTTTCGAATGGCACGTTGCGCGCCTGCAGGAAGGAATGGAAGCCCATGACCCCCAGGCCTACCGAACGTTCGCGCATGGCGGCGTAACGCGCGCGTTCCATGTCGTCCGGCGCGCGGTCGATGAAGTCCTGCAGCACGTTATCAAGGAACAGCATCACGTCCTCGATGAACTGCGGGTTGTCCTTCCACTCATCCCATGTCTCGAGGTTGAGCGAGGACAGGCAGCACACCGCCGTGCGTTCGCGCCCGTGCTGGTCCATGCCGGTGGGCAGGGTGATTTCCGCGCACAGGTTGGATGTCTTGACCTCCAGCCCCGCCAGCTTGTGGTGTTCGGGACGGGCGTTGTTCACGTGGTCGGAAAAGATGATGTACGGCTCGCCCTGCTCCATCCGTGCGGTCAGGATACGGATCCACAGCGAACGGGCCGAAATCTTGCGGATGACCGAATTGTCCTTGGGCGACAGCAGCGCCCATTCATCATCATCCGCCACCGCGCGCATGAAGGCGTCCGACACCAGCACGCCGTGGTGCAGGTTCAGCGCCTTGCGATTGGGATCGCCGCCGGTGGGACGGCGCAGTTCTATGAATTCCTCGATCTCGGGATGCCAGACCGGCAGGTAGACCGCAGCCGACCCGCGCCGCAGCGACCCCTGGCTGATGGCCAGCGTCAGGCTGTCCATGACGCGGATGAACGGGATGACACCCGACGTCTTGCCATTGCGCCCCACGTTTTCGCCAATCGAGCGCAGGTTGCCCCAGTATGACCCGATGCCGCCGCCCTTGGACGCCAGCCAGACATTTTCGTTCCACAGATCCACGATGCCGCGCAGGCTGTCATTGGCTTCGTTCAGGAAGCACGAAATCGGCAGGCCGCGCGTGGTGCCGCCATTGGACAGTACCGGCGTCGCCGGCATGAACCAGTGACGCGAGATATAGTCATACAGCCGCTGCGCATGCGCCGGATTCGCCCCGTAATAGGACGCGACCCGGCCAAACAGGTCCTGATAGCTTTCACCGGGCAGCAGGTAACGGTTATCCAGCGTCGCCTTGCCAAATGCCGTCAGCAGCGCATCACGGGAATGGTCAACGCGTACGGGATGGTGGCCCGGTAGCTGCACCACGCTATCCAGCATGTCAGGCATATCAGACATCGTCGTACTGTCCTTTCCCTGGATGGTCCCGTCCTCACCGGCCGAACGATCGGGCATGCCTCCAGATACGTCATCCAGGACCATTTACATTCTCCGTAATCGGCTCACGCTGACGCCCAGGGCCTTTCGATCCTGTGCGGCGCGGTGAGGTTTTATGATTTTGCCCCCCATATATGGAGGAAACGGTACCGGATTGCACTACATAATGTGCGGGGACAAATTGTGGACTGATCTTCCGAATCAGCGGGCGAGCTTGGTCAAGTACGGAATGGGCAAGAAATATTTTAAATTTTCGCCCTCTCCTTTCATTGATCCAGCGCACCCCACCGTGCCGTCGCGGCATCATCCTGCGCGCGCGGCTGGACCCATTCGCTGCGTCCATTTGCGAATTCTTCGCGTTTCCAGAAAGGTGCGCTGGTCTTCAGCCAGTCCATCATGAAATCCGTCCCCTCCAGCGCCGCCTTGCGATGGGCCGCGGCACACAGCACCAGCACGATGGGCATGCCCACCGCCAGCCTGCCCACGCGGTGGATGACGGTGCAGCCGGTCAGGCCGAATCGCGCACAGGCCGATTCGGCGATCTGCCGCATCATGGACTCGGTCATGCCGGGGTAGTGTTCCAGTTCCAGCGCCACCAGCCCGGCCCCCCCGCCGACAATGCCGGTAAACGCGCCAACGCCCCCCACTTCGTCCTGTCCGCGCAGCAGCAGGGCGGTTTCGTGGGTGGCATCGAATGCTTCCGCCTGAACACGGACCGTAACGCAGGGCATGATGGTGTCAGCCCCCCGTGACCGGCGGGAAGAAGGCAATTTCGTCATTGGCGGCAATAGGGGCGTCAATCGTGGCGAAACTCTGGTTCACGGCAACACGGATCAGTTCGGGTTTCGCGAATATCTCCCCATACGGCCCGCCGCGCGCGCGCAGCTGGTCGATCAGGTCCTGCACGGAATGCATATCCGCCCCCATGGGCAATGTCTCACCGGGGCGGCCAAGCCGGTCCCGCAACCATGCGAAATAGAGAATGCGCAGCATTCCGGTGTCATCTCCCTGTATGGATACAGCGTTCCCATGCGGCCTGCGCCCATCATGGTGCCTGCTGTTCCTGAACCGTGCCGTCAGATGCGACCACGGTGTTTGTGCCATCGCCGTTCGGGACGACAATGGCCGAATCCGATACGCCCTTATGCGTTGCCGATGGCCCCGAAGACAATCCGGAAACGCGCGCCCCCGCTGCCGGGTCGTCCACAGGGTCCGCATCGTTGCCGATCTGCATCTCGCCGCCCGCGGGCAGGTCCACCTCGCGTTCCACCAGTCGCGAACGCGCACCGGCGCTGACGACACCGTCCGCCCCGATCGCGGCCAGCACCGACTGTCCCGGCCGCACGACCGGCCAGATATTGCGTTCCTGTGGCAGTATGGGCAGCACCTGTGGCGCCTGCCCCGCCACGCGGCGCATGTTCTCGACCTCGGGACGTGGGGTGTTGGGCAGGCTGCCGGGCAGTTCCGTATTGTCAGACAGGATATGGCCAAAGCCACCACACCCCGCAAGCCCTACCAGCAATGACAGTACCATTGCATTGCGCACCGTATCCTCCCCTGACCTGTCCGGCACAAGGCGGGCCAGATGACCCGCACAGGAGAGAGCAACCACGCCGCGCGTTAATTTTTCATGTAGGTCAGGAAGATAATTTCGTGGCCCCCGGCGTGCCACGACTGACATGGCGCAGGCCGGTGGACAGGTAATCCCACCCGGTAATCAGGGTCAGGATTGCGGCGATCCACATCATGACCGCGCCCATCGCGTCAACCGGCAGCCAGCCGATATGCAGCAGATGCGCCGTGCTGTCGCCCGCCAGCAGGAAGCCGATGGCGGTCATCTGGAATCCGGTCTTCCATTTCGCCAGCCGCGTCACCGGCAGGCCGACACGGGTTGCCGCCAGGTATTCGCGCAGCCCGCTGACCAGGATTTCACGCGAAAGGATGATGATGGCCGGATACAGGCAGCCATACGGCAACCGCCCAAGCCCCGCCATGACCATGAGCGACGCCCCCACCAGCAGCTTGTCCGCAATCGGGTCAAGCATGCGGCCCAGGTCGGAATTCTGGTTCCATGCCCGCGCCAGCTTGCCATCAAGATAATCGGTGATGCCCGCCAGTATGAACAGGATGCACGCCGCGCAGTCGGTCTGCGCCGTATGGATGACGACCAGCCCGACAACGACAGGGACCACGACAATGCGGGACAGGGTCAGGAGATTGGGCAGGTCGGTAAGCATGCTGGTACTGCTATAGCCAAAAAAGAGGAAAAACCGAAATACTGATAACGCCTGTCAGGCAGGTCATATGCTCACATCTGCATGACAGCCGATCACTCTCCTGTCCAGTCGGGATGGAAATATCCGTATATGGCGCGCGCCATGTCACGATTGATACCAGGCGCATTTTCCAGTTCCCCCAGGCCCGCCTGCCGCACACTGCGCGCCGAGCCGAAATGCTTGAGCAGCGCGCGTTTGCGTGCAGGTCCAACGCCGGGAATATCGTCCAGTTCCGAGCGCACCAGCGTTTTGGACCGTCCGGCCCGATGGGTGGTGATGGCGAAGCGGTGCGCCTCGTCGCGCAGGCGCTGCAGGTAATACAGCACCGGGTCGCGCGGTGGAAGCTGGAAGGGCGCGCGGCCTTCGGTATGGAACCATTCGCGGCCCGCATCCCTGTCCGGCCCCTTGGCGATACCCACCAGCGTCACCCCCGTCACGCCCAGTTCATCCAGCACGCCGCGCACGGCGGTGTACTGCCCCGCCCCACCGTCGATCAGCAGGATGTCGGGCCAGTCCTCGGGCCGGACGCCTTCCTCGCGGTCCTTCAGCGCGCGGCGGAAGCGGCGTTCCAGCACCTCGCGCATCATGGCGAAGTCATCGCCCGGCGTGACCGGCCCCTTGATGGAGAACTTGCGGTAGGCGCGCTTGTCAAACCCTTCCGGACCGCCGACCACCATCACGCCATAGGCATTGGCCCCCTGGATATGGCTGTTGTCATAGGTCTCGATCCGGCGCGGCGGCGCGTCCAGCCCGAACAGGTCGGCCACCCCCTGCAGCAGCCGGGCCTGCCCCGCACTTTCCGCCAGCCTGCGTTCCAGCGCCTCACGCGCATTGATTTCGGCATGTTCGATCACCCCGCGCTTTTCCCCGCGCTGCGGGTGCGTGATCTCGACCTTGCGGCCCCGGCGCAGGGTCAGCGCGGATGCCAGCACATCCACTTCCGGCAGGTCCTGATTGACCAGCACGTGTGCGGGCGGTGGCTTGTCATCATAAAACTGCCCGATGAAGGCGGCCAGCACGTCGGGCGCGTTCTCGTCCCGCGCATGCGTGGGGAAAAACGCGCGGTTGCCGTTGTTGCGCCCGGCACGGATGAAGAACACCTGAATGCACGACTGCCCCGCGATCTGCCAGATGGCGATGATATCCGCATCCGTCACGGTGGAGGGATTGATGACGCTGGAATCCTGCTGCAATGCCGACAGCCCGCGTATGCGGTCGCGTATCGCCGCCGCGCGCTCGAACTCCAGCGCGCCGGCTGCGTCCTCCATCTCGCGGCCCAGCTGCTCGCGCATGTGGGGGTTGCGGCCGGCAAGGAAGTCACGTGCCTGCCCCGCCAGTCTGGCATAATCCTCGCGGCTGATACGGTCGGTGCATGGTGCCGCGCAGCGATGGATCTGGTGCAGCAGGCACGGGCGCGTGCGGGACTGCAATTCACTGTCGGAACACGAACGCAGCAGGAAGGTGCGCTGCAGCAGGTTCAGCGTCTGGTTGACCGACCACGCGGAGGCGAACGGCCCCCAGTATGATGCCCCCTTCACCGGCTTGCCGCGATGTTTGCTGATCTGGGGAAAATCATGCTTGTCCGTCAGCATGATCCATGGATAACTTTTATCATCACGCAGCAGGATGTTGTACCGCGGCTGCATGCGCTTGATGTAGTTGGACTCCAGCAGCAGGGCCTCGGCCTCGGTATGGGTGGTGACGATTTCCATGCTGCGGGTTTCGGACACCATGCGGCGCAGGCGTTCGGTCAGGCGGCTGACATGGGTATAGGACGTGACCCTCTTTTTCAGGTTCAGCGCCTTGCCCACATACAGCACGTCACCCTTCGGCCCCAGCATGCGGTACACGCCCGGTGACTGCGGCATGGTCTGCAGGGCGTGGTGTATCGCTTCCACCCCGACCGGCTGTGCGGGGGGCTGAACGGGGGCGGTCGAAACGGCGGTTGTCATGGATGGCAGCCGTTCATCCACCGATAATGTGGATAAGTCTGTGGAGCAGCAGCAGAAAAAAACGTGCGGATGGCGGTTTTCCTTTCCTGCACTTGGATTGCCCAAAAAAACATCACTAACGATAACCCATTGTTTTCAAAACACTATATCCGACCACCCGATGGCCGGAAAAAAAATCCCACCCCGCATGAACCCAAATCCGCCCTGTCAACCCCACAGGTGGACAAATTGTGGCATCTCCGTGGTGGAAAACCCGGTTTCCATTTTACACGGAATATCAGCCGCCTTTTGTAATTCGTTCCTGTTTTTGTCTCGCACGGGGGATCGGACGCACAAAAATATTCTTGTCAGCCCGCGCCCGATCGGCAATGCACCCGATATGCGTATTGTGACATGGAATATCAATTCCCTCCGCCTGCGGATGCCGCTGCTGGCCCAGCTGTGCCGGGACACGTCCCCCGATATCGTCTGCCTGCAGGAAACCAAGGTGCCCGACAGCCTGTTCCCGCTGGATGCGGTGCGTGCGCTGGGATTCGACCACGTCGTGTTTCGCGGCATGAAGGGCTATAACGGGGTTGCGATCCTGTCACGCCAGCCCGTAACCGTGCTGGAGGACGCGCCCGACTGGTGCCAGCGGGGTGACTGCCGCCACATCGCCATACGCCATGGTACGGGCCCTGACGCGATTGACGTGCATGATTTCTATGTGCCTGCGGGCGGCGACATTCCCGACCCGGCGGAAAACCCGAAATTCGCCCACAAGCTGGCGTTTGTGGACGAAGCGCGGGAATGGTTTTCCGGCCGTGACATGCGGCGCACCGTGCTGGTGGGCGACCTGAACATCGCCCCGCTGGAACAGGATGTATGGAGCCACAGGCAGTTGCTGAAGATCGTCAGCCACACGCCAGCCGAAACCGAACGCCTGCTGGCATGGCAGCAGACCGGCTTTGTCGACGCCATGCGCCACTTCGTCCCCGCGACGGAAAAGCTTTATACGTGGTGGTCCTACCGCAACCGGGACTGGAGCAGATCCAACCGTGGCCGCCGGCTGGACCATGTCTGGGTCACGCCGGACCTTACGCCCGCCCTGCGCGACATGCAGGTGCTGCGGGCAGCCCGTGACTGGGACAAGCCATCGGACCACGTGCCGGTCATGATCGACCTGGACGCCTGAACGTTCCCCCATAAACGCGACCGGGCCGCCCGAAACCGGGCGGCCCGTCAGATAACCTGCGAATGCGGGCCATCACCCATCAGGCGATGGCGGTCTTGCCCCCCTCGGGGTCCAGGCGGTAACCGCCGCCTTCCGTTACCAGCAGGGTGGCGTTGGTGGGATCGGGCTCGATCTTCTGGCGTAGGCGGTAGATGTGCGTTTCCAGCGTGTGCGTGGTCACGGCGGCGTTATAGCCCCAGACCTCGTTCAGCAGTACCTGACGTGGCACGGGGCGCGTGCCCGCGCGGTACAGGAACTTCAGGATCGCGGCCTCTTTTTCCGTCAGGCGGATCCGGCGGTTCTTGGCCGTTTCCTGCAGCAGCTTGGCGGACGGGCGGAAGATATATGGCCCGATTGCAAAGACCGCGTCCTCGCTGTTTTCAAAAATGCGCATCTGCGCGCGCAGCCGGGCCAGAAGCTCGGCAATGCGGAACGGTTTCGCGACGTAGTCGTTTGCACCGGCATCCAGGCCGCGCACCACGTCCGTCTCGTCATCGGAACCGGTCAGGATGATGATGGGAATGCGCTTGCCCTTGCGCCGCAGGTCGGCGCAGAAATCGCGCCCGTCCCCGTCGGGCAGGGACACATCGAGGATGATCGCGTCGAAACGCGCCCCCGGCTTCTGCAGCTTTTCCCAGGCCTCGGCGACGGAGCCGGCCTCGATCGCTTCAAATTCACCATCAATCTGCAGCTGTTCAACGAGCATCTGACGTAAAGTCTGATCGTCGTCCGCTATCAGTATGGGACGTGCTCCTGCCATCGAACCCTCTTTATCACTTTAGTCCCGCCCCGTTAGCAGGACGGTCTCTGTCTTTGTGTTCATTTCCGGCCACACCACCGACAGGCCCGCGACCTGCCGGCCATCATGCCGTATGCTGCCAGATTAGGCCGGAATTAATATAAATACGACCCGATCCAGAGGAATTCATGATACGCGCTATTTTACAAACGAATACAGGGCTGGATGCACAACTGCATTGCATGCGCGAAATTTTCCCCGCCATTATCGGCGCGGGCGGCATAAAAAACCGCAAAATGGAGGGAGATCACGCAACACCCAGCGGTATTCTGCCGCTGCGGCGCGTGTTCTATCGCGCAGACCGGGTCCCATCACCTGTTTGTCATCTGCCTGTGGAACCGCTTTCCCCTCTTGATGGATGGTGCGACGACCCCGGCCATCCCGATTACAACCGGCATGTCAGCCTGCCCCATCCCGCGCGGCACGAACGGCTGTGGCGGGAAGATCACGTTTACGACATTATCGTGGTTCTAGGTTATAACGACGGACCGGTTCATTCTGGCGCGGGGTCGGCCATCTTCATGCACCTGCCGCCAAAAGGCGGCCGCCCGACGGAAGGCTGCATCGCCCTGCCCGAACCCGTGCTGCGCCACCTGCTGGCCGCCGGGCTGACGGAAATCGACGTCAGGCCGGTATAGGTCCCGCCGCCGGGGATGAAGCCGCCGCCACCGCGGCGGGCGCGGGCGGCAGCAGCATGACGATGATGTCGCCCTGCGCCGGTTCAGCCGGAATCGCGTCCTCGGCAGAAAAGATCCAGATCGCGCTGCCCTTGCGGATGATCATGAACAGCATGCCCGGACCGGACAGCAGGTCGGCTTCCTCCACATGTTCTTCCATGACGTGGCTGCCAAAGCGCCAGCCCCGGGCGTACAGGGAATCGATATAGGAGAAATTCCACCCCGGTTCCCCCAGCACCTTGCCACGCGAATCCCGGCTCAGCCCGTGATACAGGTCCAGCCGCGCGATGCCGGGACTGACCTGGAACACGCGCTGGCGGCCAAGGTCTGGGGCCATACGCGCGCAGACAAGGCCGTTATAGATCGCATCCGGCGTCGCCGCGATCAGGTAGTCCGCCGGGCGCTCCTCCAGACTTTCCATCCCCTCGACCGACAGCAGTTCCGCGCGCAGGATCGGGATGCCGAACCCCGCCGCCTTGTTCAGCGCCGGGGCATAGGTATCGACCAGCAGCACCGGTATGCCCCGGTCATGCACCACGCGGGCCAGGTTGGTGGACCACGCATTGGCCCCCATGATGGCCAGCGCCGGTTCATCCGACAGGGTCAGGCGCAGCGCGCGCGCCATGGGCCGCAATGAAAACCCGTGCAGGATCATGGTCGATGCGATCAGCGCGAACACGGCGGGCGTGATCAGGTCGCCACCCGGATATCCCGCTTCATGCAACTGCAGGCCGACAACCCCCGCCACCGCCGCCGCCACGATGCCACGCGGCGCGATCCAGCCCACGAACAGCCGTTCCTGCCATGACATGCTGGCCCCGATGGTGGACAGGAAAATGCCCAGCGGCCGGACCACGAACATGACGGTGAACGTCAGCGCCATGATGGGCAGCGACAGTTCGGTCAGCAGCGCGCGCGGCAGGTCGGCCGTCAGCAGCACGAACAGGCACGACACCACGATCACCCCAAGGGATTCCTTGATCCGCTGCAGTTCCGACATGCCGGTCACATGCAGGTTCGCCAGCGCCATGCCAAACACCGTGGCCGCCATCAGCCCCGCCCCCTGCATGATCAGGTTGCACAGTGCGGCCACCGTCATGACAAAGGCCAGGATCATGGGAATGCGCAGGATTTCGGGCAGCATGTCGCGCGCGGACAGGAACTTGATCAGGATTGCGGGAAAAATGCCGCATGCGATCGAAAACATGGTGGCGAACAGCAGGTGCGGCCCGATTTCCACCGTCGCCAGCGAAATGCCGCCGTCATGCGCCGGCCGGATCAGCAGGCATTCCAGCACCAGCGTCGCGAGGATGGCGGCAATGGGGTCATTGACGATGGCTTCCCATCGCAGGAAGGCCGCAACCCGTGGCCGCAGCTTGGTATGGCGCAGCAGCGGCAGCACCACCGTCGGCCCCGTCACCACCACGATCGCGCCAAACAGCCACGATGTCCCCCATGGCAGGTGCCCGACATAATGCGCGGCAAGCGAGCCGAGTATCCAGTTGATCGGCAGGGCGGCGACCGTCAGCCGCAGCACGCCCTCCCCCGATTCACGCCACTGCCGCAGGTCCAGCGCCAGCCCGCCCTCGAACACGATGAAGGCCACGGCCATGGACACGAGCGGATGGAAATACGGTCCGATCGCAGCCCCGGGGTGCAGGATGCCCAGTCCCGGCCCGAAAATCAGGCCAAGGGAAAACAGCAGCACGATGGCCGGCAGCTTGAACCGCCACGCCACCCACTGGGCCGCGATCCCGCCGCCCAGTACGCACAGAATTCCAATCGCAAGGTTTGTTGCCTGCATGCCCATGTCCCGCGTTGTTGCAAACGCAAACGCCCCTGCCGCCGCCATATCTGTTTCATGGGCCCGGAATGCGGTTCTGGCGTGTGGTTTTTCTTGTTATCCAGAAGACTGTTTTCACAACCTGCCTATGAGACGTCCTGCAGATTATAAAGAAATTTCTGATAAAGCTTTTTTCAGGAATCATCGGGAAACACCGCCTTTCCCAAAAAGACGGCACCCGAAAACGCCTGTCATTCCCGTCGGCAGGTTATGCCGAAGCACCCCGCCGCAGAAATATCATATCAGGAATCGCGCTGCAGGATGGCAGCAAAAAAACCGTCCGTATGGTGCTGGCGCGGCGTCAGGCGTACCTGTCCGTCCACCGCCAGGCCCGGCGGCAGGTCATCGTCCACCCCATCGGGCGTCACTACCGAAAAGGCGGGGTTGCGCGCAAGGAAAGCCGCGATCTGGTCGCCGTTCTCCTCCCGCAGGATGGAACACGTGGCATACACCATCCGCCCGCCGGGCCGGACAAGGCTGGCCGCGCGGTCAATGATGTCGGCCTGCTTGGCGGTCAGTTCCAGCAGGTCGCGTTCACGCAGGCGCAGGCGGGCATCGGGGTTGCGCCGCCATGTGCCGGTGCCGGTGCACGGTGCGTCAACCAGCACGCGGTCGAAACTGCCGCTGCGCCGACGCGCCCAGCGGTCACCCGCAACCAGCAGGTGGCGTTCGGCATTATGGACGCCCGCGCGGCGCAGGCGACGCACCGCCCCTTCCAGCCGGGGTTCGGACACATCGCATGCAACGATATGGCCGCGATTTTCCATGGTCATGGCCATGCCCAGCGTCTTGCCCGCAGCCCCCGCGCAGTAATCCAGCACGCGCATGCCCGGCCGCGCGCCCACGGCGGCCACGACCAGCTGGCTGCCTTCATCCTGTATTTCCACCATGCCGCTGCGGAAGGCCGCGCATGATGTCACCGGCTGGCGGCCCGCAACCCGCAGGCCCCATGGGGAAAGCGTCGTGTCCTGCGCCCGGATGCCGTCTGTCTCCAGCGCCGCACGCGCGGTAGGGCGGTCTGATTTCAGCAGGTTGACGCGCAGGTCCAGCGTCGCCTCCCCCTCCATCGCGGCCAGTTCCGCCTCCAGCCCGTCGCCAAACGTCCGTTCCAGACGGGGCAGCAGCCAGTCCGGCACCTCCAGCACGACCGCGCGCGGCATGTCGGGATGGGTCAGATCCTGGTCACGAAGCTGGTCATACAGCCGCCGCTCCGGCCCGGTCAGGCCCAGCGGGGCATAGCGTTCGCCCGTAAACAGATCATCGGGGTTTTCACGCCCCTGCGGGTCCAGCGCCATCATGGCCAGCGCCAGCAGGCGGGGCGTTGGCTGCATGCCGACGCGTTCGATCCACCAGTGCAGCCTGCGCCAGTGCCGCAGGATACGCCACACGCGGGCCGAAATGGCCCGGCGGTCGCCGCCGCCAATATATCGCCGTTCACGGAAAAAGGCATTGGCCAGCGCATCGGCAGGCCGCTGTGGCGTCGCCTCCATTGCGGTAAGCAGGTCAATGGCGGCGGAAAGCCGTGCGCTGGGTGTCATGGATTATGGAACCGTTACTGTCATGGAACCGGCAGGGTCAGTCCTGCCGGTAGTTGGGGGCTTCACGCGTGATCGACACGTCATGCACATGGCTTTCACGCAGGCCCGCGCCCGTAATGCGGCGGAAGCGCGCGCGCTGCTGCAGGTCGGCAACGGTGGCGGAACCGGTATAGCCCATGCCCGCGCGCAGGCCGCCCACCAGCTGGTGAATGACCGCGCCCATCGCGCCCTTGTAGGCCACGCGACCCTCGATCCCTTCGGGGACCATCTTGTGCGTGTCCTTGATGTCCTGCTGGAAATAGCGGTCCGCCGACCCGCGGGACATGGCGCCAAGGCTACCCATGCCGCGATAGGACTTGTAGGTCCGGCCCTGATACAGGAACACCTCGCCCGGCGCTTCTTCCGTGCCGGCCAGCAGCGAGCCGATCATGACCACGTCGGCACCTGCCCCGATCGCCTTGACGATATCGCCCGAGGTCCGCACCCCGCCATCGGCAATGGCAGGCACGTCGAGTTCATGACACGCGGCAGAGGTTTCCATGACGGCTGAAAACTGCGGCACGCCCACACCGGCGACCACGCGCGTGGTGCAGATCGACCCCGGCCCGATGCCCACCTTCACGCAGTCCGCGCCCGAGGAAATCAGCGCACGCGCCGCTTCGGGTGTCGCGACGTTACCGGCAATGATCTGGATATCGTTTTCAATGGCGCGGATGCGCTCGATGCTTTTCAGCACGCCCGATGAATGGCCATGCGCGGTGTCGATCACCACCACATCCACGCCCGCCGCGATCAGTTCGCGCGCGCGCGCAACACCATCATCGCCCACGCCGGTCGCGGCCGCGCACAGCAGGCGGCCAAGGCTGTCCTTGTTGGCCTGCGGATACTGCACCGCACGGTCCATGTCCTTGACGGTAATCAGGCCGATGCAGCGGTCTTCATCATCAATGACCAGCAGCTTTTCAATCCGGTGGCGGTGCAGCAGCTGGCGGGCTTCGTCACGGTCCACGTTGTTGCGTACGGTCACCAGGTTTTCGCGCGTCATCAGTTCATACACGCGCTGCGCCGGATCGGTGGCGAAGCGGACATCGCGGTTGGTCAGGATGCCGACCAGGCGGTTGGTCTCGCGTTCGACCACCGGCAGGCCGCTGATCCCGTGGCGGGACATGATGGCGTTCACTTCCGCCAGTGTCTGGTCGGGATAGACCGTGACGGGGTTGACCACCATGCCCGATTCGAAACGTTTGACGCGGCGGACCTGCTCGGCCTGCTGTTCGATCGTCAGGTTCTTGTGGATCACGCCAAGGCCGCCGTTCTGCGCCATGGCGATGGCCATGCTGTCTTCGGTCACGGTATCCATGGCTGATGAGATCAGCGGGATATTCAGGGTAATCTTGCGCGTCAGCCGGGTTTTGGTCGATGTCTGCGATGGCAGGACATTCGATTCGTCAGGAACCACCAGCACGTCATCAAAGGCGAGGGCCTCGCGGATGCGGTCCTCAAGCCGGGGGGCGGATGTGTTTTTGGGAGTGGAAGACATGATGCAGGGGCCTCGTCAGCAGATGGCGGCTACCCCGCGCCTCGGGTCACCGACCGTTGGCGCACCCTCTTAGGGTGCTAATCGGGCGCTGGCAAGCATTACGCGCAGGTCCGGTGCGCTTTATTGCGCAAACGGCGGCCAGGCCGCTACGACGCGTGGCAAAATATCCTGCGGTCATAAGAAGATTTCTGGTGATGCTTTTTTCAGGAAGCTTCAAGGAACGCCGCCTTTTTGAAAAAAGGCGGCACCCGAAAAACTTTTATTTTTCACCAGCATGCAGGCGCAGCCCGTCATACGCCGCCTCGACCCCGTCGGGCAGATTGGCCTGCATCCACGCCCAGTCCATGTCCGGCCCCATATGGGTCAGCACCGTGCGGCGCGGCTGGATGATGTCGCGCCATTCCAGCACCCGCGCCAGCCACCCGTGGGATGGATGGTCCCCACGCTGGAAACAGTCCACCACCCACGTATCGACGCCGCGCAACGTATCCAGCGCCACATCATCCATTTCAGCAACGTCGGTGCAGTAAGCCATCGGCCCCACGCGCAGGCCCAGCGTTTCGGTCCTGCCATGGCACTGGCCGAATACCTGAACTTCCATCCCCGCCATCACTACGGTGGATGGCAGCATCACATGATGGACATCCAGTATGGGACGGAAGATATGCGGCGGCGTCCAGGGGCGGAAGGCGTAGTCGAAGCGGATGCTGATTTCATCCATCACCTGCTGCGTGCCATAAACCGGCAGCGGGCCGCCAATGATGCGGTTGATGGCGCGCAGTTCATCCAGCCCGGCGATATGGTCGGCATGGGCGTGGGTGTACAGCACCGCATCCACCACGCCGATCCGCTGCGCCAGCAACTGGTCACGCAGGTCCGGCCCCGTATCAACCAGCAGCATGCGCCCCGGCCCGTCATTTATGATGACGGATGACCGCGTGCGGCGGTTACGCGGCTCGTTCGGGTCGCATTCACCCCAGTCCCCTGCCCCGGCCGGGCCACCCAGCATGGGCACGCCAGCCGAGCCGGCGCAGCCAAGGATGATCATTTCCATCCGTCAGACCGCCCGGCTGAACAGGCGGCTGAAATTGCGGGTTGTCATTTCCGCGAACGCGGCATCTTCCATCCCGCGCAGTTCAGCCAGCATGCGGGCGGTATAGGCCACGTATCCCGGCTCGTTGCGCTTGCCACGGCGCGGCACCGGGGCAAGGTAGGGCGAATCGGTCTCCACCAGCAGCCGGTCATCCGGCACGTCTTTCGCCACATCACGCACCGACTGCGCGCGGTTGAACGTCGCGATACCGGAGAAGCTGATATACCCCCCCAGTTCCAGCGCCCCGCGCGCAAGGTCCGGCCCGGATGAAAAACAGTGGATCAGGAACGGGAACGCGCCATTACGCGCGGTCTCGTCGCGCAGGATACCCAGCGTGTCGTCATCGGCTTCGCGCGTGTGGATCACCAGCGGCAGGCCGGTGCGCCGCGCCGCGTCGATATGCACGCGGAAGCTTTCATGCTGCTTCGGCCGGATGTCGGCCTGGCCATGGAAATAGTCCAGCCCGCTTTCGCCAATGCCCACCACGCGCGGGTCATCGGCCATCGCCGCCAGTGCCGCCGCATCGGGCAGGACTTCCTCATCCACATGGTCGGGATGGGTGCCGATGGTGCACCATACCCGCAGGTCGGGCGTATCCAGCGTCGCCAGCTTCTTCTGCTGGTCGGCGCGGGACAGGCGGGTGCCGATGGTCACCACGCCATCCACCCCGGCCTGCCGCGTGCGGGCCAGGATTTCGGGCATTTCCTCATCGGAAAAATGGTCAAGGTGACAGTGGGAGTCGGTCAGTCCCGTACGGGTCATGAAGCCTCCGGTTCGACATGGCGGGGGAAAATGCCCTGCGGCGCGGGCAGCGCGCATCCCGCAGGCAGCGGTGCATCAAGGGATGCAAAATCCCGCGCATCATCTGGCACGCCAAGCTGGGTCAGCATTTTATCCATGCTGCCGGGCATGTAGGGCTGCAGCACGGTGGCGATAATGCGCAGCGCATCGGCCAGCACGCGCAGCACGTCGCCCATGCGGGCGGCATCGGTCTTTTTCAGCTTCCATGGCGCCTGATGGTCGATATAGGCGTTGCAGGCGCGGATAACCTTCCACACTTCCTCCAGCGCATCGGTCAGGGCCTGCCGGTCGATCTGTTCATGCATGATCTGCGGCAGCAGGCTGGCGGCAGCCAGAAGCTTCGTGTCCTCGGGCGTGTGGGTGCCCTGCGCCGGCAGCTTTCCATCGCAGTTGCGTGCGATCTGCGACAGCGTGCGCTGGGCCAGGTTGCCAAGGTCATTGGCCAGTTCGACATTCATGCGCGAGATGATGGCGCGGCGGCTGAGGTCGCTGTCACCGCCAAAGGGCATTTCACGCATCAGGAAAAACCGGATCGGGTCGAGGCCGAATTCCGCCACCAGGTCGCGCGGGTCCACCACATTGCCCAGCGACTTGCTCATCTTCTGGCCTTCGATGGTCCACCACCCGTGCGAGAACACGCGATCGGGCAGGTCCAGCCCCGCCCCCATCAGCAGCGCGGGCCAGTAGATGGCATGGAAGCGCAGGATATCCTTGCCCACCAGATGCAGGTTGGCGGGCCAGAAATCCCAGCGCGGGGCCGTCTGGTCCGGGTAACCCACGGCGGACAGGTAGTTGGCCAGCGCGTCCACCCACACATACATCACATGCTTCGGGTCGCCCGGCACGGGAATGCCCCAGTTGAAGCTGGTGCGGCTTATGGACAGGTCGCGCAGGCCCTGCTTTACGAAACTCGCCACCTCGTTGCGGCGACTGGCGGGTTCGATGAAGCCGGGGCGGGTTTCGTACAGTTCCAGCAGCCTGTCACCGAATTTGGACAGATTGAAAAAGTACGACGGCTCCTTCACCCATTCCACGGCGGCACCCGTGGGGGCGACCTTCTTCCCGTCCGGGCCGTCGATCAGTTCTTCCTCGCCATAGAAGCACTCATCACGCGTGGCGTACCAGCCTTCATACGCGCCAAGGTAGATATGGCCGTTTTCCTCCAGCTTTTTCCACAGCGCCTGCGCGCCGTCCGCATGGCGCGGTTCGGTGGTGCGGATGAAGTCATCGTACGAAATGGCCATCTTGTCGTACATGTCACGGAAATCGGCGGCCACGCGGTCGGCAAAGGCGATGGGGGTCATGCCCGCCGCCTGCGCCGCCTGTTCCACCTTCTGCCCGTGTTCGTCCGTGCCGGTCAGGAAAAAGACGTCAAACCCCGCCAGACGCTTGAAACGCGCGATCACGTCGGCTGCGACCGATGTATAGGCGTGGCCGATATGCGGCGCCCCGTTCACGTAATAGATTGGTGTTGTGACGTAGTAGCGCCGTGTCATATTCCACTCACCCGCGCAAGCGCCGTAAGCAGCGCCTGCTGTTTATCCAGATTGAATTGTTCGGTTTCCGCGCGCAGCCGTACCATGTCCTGCCACAGCAGGGCCAGTCGGGCCGGATGCGGATCCCCCTCACGCCCCTGCTCCGTGCGCAGGGCAAGGTTACGCGTCCTGTCTGATATGGCATCACACAGCAGATCGAAAAAGACGCTAAAGCCATTTTCACGCCGGGTCACCTGTTCGGCAATGTCATACCCGGCATCCTCCCCCACCGTGCCATCCATCACGCCCGCCACGATTGCGGCCAGTTCCGCTGCAT
>NZ_VWPI01000056.1 GCF_015155755.1 Komagataeibacter sp. FXV3
GCGGCAGGATGCGCGCGACCTGGTCCGGCGTGGGGGTGGATTCCATGTCCGCCAGCACCGCGCGCATGGCCGCGTCATCCAGCGGCGACAGGGCCAGCACCCGGCAGCGGCTGCGGATGGTGGGCAGCAGCCGTCCGGGCACCGATGTGGTCAGGATCAGGATGGCGCGTTCGGGCGGTTCCTCCAGTATCTTGAGGATGGCGTTGGCCGCCGTGCGGTTCATGTATTCCGCGCCATCGACAATCACGACCCGCCAGCCCCCTTCAGCCGCCGTGCGGCGCAGGAAGGCGGATATGGGGCGGATGTCATCGCCCACGATTTCACGGCGCGGGCGGTGGCGTTTTTCATCCATCCCGCGCGCGATCACCAGCAGGTCGGCATGCGTGCCCGCGGTAACGCGGCGGCCCACGGGGCTGTCATGGTCCTGCGCGCCCAGCAGGGTACGTGCCATCATGAAGGCCATAGTGGCCTTGCCAATCCCCTCCGGCCCGGTCAGCAGCCAGGCATGGTGCAGCCTGCCGGTGCGGATGACCGACAGGAATTCCTGCCACGCCACGTCATGCCCCAGCAGGCGGCGACAGGCGCGTGGATCAGGCATTGCCCGCCCGTTTCAGGTACGGGCCGACGACAGCGCGGATGTCGTCGCGCACCGCGTACATCGGTGCGCTTGCGTCAATGCGGCGGCAGCGCGTGGCGTCACGCCGGGCAATCGCGTCGAACCCGGCCGCGACACGGGCATGGAACGCGGTGTCCAGCGCTTCATACCGGTCGGTGCGGCCATTGGCGCGTTCCGCCATGCGGGCGACGGCAATGGCGGGTGGCACCTGCAGCACAAGGGTCAGGTCGGGCACCACGGGCACCAGCGCGCGCAGGTGGGCGATCATGTCCAGCAGCGCGGGATCACCATCGCCCAGCCCATGCCCCTGATAGGCTTCGGTCGAATCGCTGAAGCGGTCGCATATCACCACCTTCCCCGCCGCAAGTGCCGGGGCGATACGCCGGTCAACATGGTCGGCACGGGCGGCGAAATGGGCCATGACCTCGGCCCGGGGCGACAGGTCGTGGCCGCCAAACAGCAGGAAGTCGCGCAGCGCCTCCGCCCCCGGCGTGCCGCCCGGCTCCCGCGTCAGGTCCACATCCAGCCCGAGGCCGCGCAGGTGGTCGGCCAGCAGGCGGGCCTGCGTGGACTTGCCCGCCCCCTCGCCGCCTTCAAACGTGATGAACAGCCCGGACATGGCCTAGCCGTGTCCCAGCTTGCGACCCAGCACGGCCGAGGCCCGGCCCATAAGCCCCAGCCGTGGCACCGCGGCCCCCGCGACCAGCGGAATGCGGATTTCCGCAAGGCCCGTATTGGCAATGACCATTTCACCCAACTGCTGCCCCGCCGCGACCGGCGCGGGCACGGGGCTGCGGTAATCCACGCTGACATGCACCCGGTTCTGCCAGCCATGGGGCAGCGTAAGCGTCACGTCACGGGTCGCGACCAGCGGCACGGTGGGCGCCTGCCCCAGCCAGACCGGGGCGTTGTCCACCACCGCGCCGTTACGGATCAGGGTCGCGTTTTCAAAATTGACGAATGACCATTCAAACAGCCGCTCACCCTCATTGGCGCGCGCGTTGCTGCTGGGCAGGCCGTTGATGGCCATGACAATGCGGTTGCCGCCGCGTTCGGCGCTGGCGCACAGCCCGAAGCCACCGGCGTCGGTATGGCCGGTCTTCAGCCCGTCGGCCACGCCCCGGACCACCAGCGCGTTGCGGTTTTCCTGCGATATCCTGTTGAAGGTGAAGCTGCGTTCGGAAAAGAAATGATAATATTCGGGGAAATCGTGGATCAGGTGCATGGCGATGGTCGCGACATCGCGCGCGGACATGTAATGCCCGTCCATCGGCCAGCCCGTGGCGTTCAGGAAATGGCTGTTGGTCATGCCCAGCTGTGCAGCCTGCGCATTCATCATGCTGACGAACTGGTCTTCCGACCCTGCGACGCCTTCGGCCAGCACGATGCACGCATCATTGCCCGACTGGATCACCATGCCCTGTATCAGGTCGGACACCGCGACGGACCCATTCAGGGGCACGAACATCTTCGACCCCTGCATGCGCCATGCCTTTTCACTAACCGGCAGCGACTGTTCCAGCGTCAGCCTGCCGGCACGCAGCATGCCGAACACGACATAGGCCGTCATCATCTTGGTCAGCGATGACGGCGGCATGCGCTCATCCGCCGCCTTTTCCAGGATCACGGCGCCCGTGGTGTAATCGACAATGCACGCCCATCGCGCAATGGTGTCGATCGGCCCGATCAGGCTGTTCGCCGGGGAGGACGGGATCGCGGGTTCGGTCGCGGCGGGCATTGCTGCGGGATGGCGGCGGCGGCCCGCGGCCCATGCCGGGGTGGATACAAGAAGGCTGGTGGCCCCAGCCAGAAGGAAACGTCGGGTGTGCATTGCATCCTTGGTCCGGTAGGTGCCAGCCGGGCGCGCGGCCATGGCTGGCGTGACAGGGTCCGTCACGCGATTTCGTTCCCCAGCAGGCCAACGGCCAGCGCATAGAAATCAGATGGATTGTAGCGACGGATCGCGGCGAAATTACGATAGACCATGAAGGCTTCGCCCCCCGGTCCGTCGGGGCGCAGGACGGCGCCGGTATCGGCCGGCCGTTCAAAGGGCGCGCCGCCCATCTGCCGCACGCCCATCGCCATCCATTCCGCCAGCGTGCGGGTCTGGGTGCGGCCCAGCGCGGACTGCGCCACGGTATCGGGCACGATCACCTGCTGGCCCCAGCTTTCGCCCCCCACCCAGCCGGACCCGGCAAGGTAGTTGGCGATGGAGCCGAACACGTCCGGTATGGAATGCCAGATGTCGCGCCGCCCGTCGCCATCGATATCGACGGCGTATTTCACGTAGGCCGAGGGCATGAACTGCGGCTGCCCCATGGCGCCTGCGTAACTGCCGGTCATGAGTTCGGGCGTGATGTCGCCCGCATTGAGGATGGCCAGCGCGTGGAACAGCTCGTCATGGAAGAATTTCGCACGCCGTCCCTCGAACGCCAGGGTACACAGCGCATCCACCACCGCGAATTTGCCCGTCATCGCGCCATAGCCCGATTCCAGCCCCCATATGCCCATCACCGCGCCGGCGGCCACGTCGTAGCGGGTCAGCACCTGCTGTTCCAGAATCGCGCGCTGCTGCGCGAAGGCGGCGCGGCCATCCGCGATCTTGCGCTGGGTCAGCACGCGGTCACGGTACTGCGCCCATGTCAGGTGGAATTCCGGCTGGTTGCGGTCACGCTGTATGACCTGCATGTTCGGCGCGGACAGCGCCAGCGCCCGGGTCACGGCATCAGCCGTCAGCCCCTGACGAATCGCATCACGCCGCACGGTGGCCAGGAAGGTGGCGTAATCGCCACCCCCCGTGGCGGACGCGGCCGCATGGTGCGCCGCGCGCGCGGGCATGAGCCATGAGGCACCAGCCCCGGCAAGGGAAGCGGCGGCGACATGAAGAAGGCGGCGACGTACAAGCATTCCGAATGCTGTGCCACGGCCTTGCCCCCGTTTCAATGTCTGACTTGCATCCATATCAATGTCTGGCCGGGCCGCACAGGGCGCGGGCATGGCCGTGTACACGCTGCGACACAATTTCGCGTTTGTGACGGCAGGCGAAGCATGTCACAAGAACGCCCGTCGTCATTTCCCGTTGGCCGCTTATGGCCAATGTTTTCCACGCCCGCCTGCCGGGCCGACTGAAGGGCTTGTGCTTGCGTAGTCACGGTTTTCCCATCCCGCCCGGTCGGGACACGCTGGAACTGCGCGCATGCCCACGCTGACCGCCTACCTCATGGCGGCCGGGGCGTCGCCTGTCATGCAGGGGCTGGCGATCATCATCGGCACCTTCATACTGGAAGACGCCGCGACCATCATGACCGCCATGCAGGTGCGCACCGGGCATGTCGATCTTACGGTGGCGCTGGTGGCGCTGTATATCGGCATTGTCGTGGGGGACATGGGGCTGTACGGCATGGGCAGGCTGGCGGCGCTGTGGCCACCGGCGCGGAAATGGATCACCCTGCCCGGCGGCGCGCAGGAAGGGCAGTGGTTCGACCGCAACGTATTCCGCATCGTGTTCATCAGCCGTTTCGTGCCCGGCGCGCGCTTGCCGCTTTACACCGCGTGTGGTTTCTTCCGCGCACGGTTCGGGCTGTTCTGTATCGCGGCGGTGCTGGCGACGCTGATATGGACATCCATGCTGTTCCTTGTCTCACTGCGGGTGGGGCAGTTCCTGATCGACCATCTGGGGACATGGAAATGGGCAGGCATGGCCGGTTTTGTCCTGACCATATTCCTGATCAGCCGCATGATCGCACGTTTGCAAAGTAATGAGACCCGATGACCGACGTAACCACAGCCATTGACAGCAGGCCGGACAGGCAGGCCGGGGGCCCTACGGTTTCCGCGTTTGAATTCTGGCCGGGATGGATCTTCTACACCCCCATCGTGCTGTACTGGATCATACTGGGGCTGTGGCACCGTGATTTCAGCCTGCCCACCGCCGCCAACCCCCGGATCGAGACCGGCGGCCTGTGCGGGGAAAGCAAGAGTTCGATCCTGGACATGGCGGGAGATGTGGCCCGTAAGTGGATCGCCCCCTATGCCGTACTGACCACGGGCCGTGATGACCTGCCGCGCGCACTGGCGGCGATGAAGGGGGCAGGCCAGTCCTTTCCCGTCGTGCTCAAGCCCGATATCGGGTGCAATGGCACCGGCGTGCGGATCATGCGCGATGAAGACAGCCTGCGTGCGGGTCTGGCCGCATTCGGCCGCGACGTGCCGGTCATGCTGCAGCACCTGATCCCCTACGGGCACGAGGTCGGTCTGTTCTACATCCGCCACCCCGATGAGGCGGACGGCCGCATCACCTCCCTGACCTACAAGGAAGTGCCGTGCCTGACGGGTGATGGCACCTCCACGGTGGAGGAACTGATCCATGCCGATGCCCGCACCCGCCTGGTCCCCCACATCTACCTGCCACGACTGAAGGCGCGCCTGAATGAAATCCCGCCAGCGGGCCAGTTACTGCCGCTGGTGTTCGCGGGCAATCACTGCAAGGGCTCGATCTTCCATGACCGCGCGGTGGACATAACACCCGAACTGCAGGCACGCGTGAACACCATCATGCGCGACATTCCCGATTTCCATTTCGGCCGGATCGACGCCAAGGTCCTCAGCCTGGCCAGCCTGCGCAAGGGCGAGGATTTCCAGATCATCGAAATCAATGGCGTGGGGTCCGAGGCCACCCATATCTGGGATGCCCGCACCACCCTGCGCGATGCCTACATGACGCAGTTCATGCATTACCGCGAAACCTTCCGCATCGGCGCGAAAAAGCGGCGCGAGGGATGGAAAAGCAGCGGGGCGATGGCCATGCTGCGCGCGTGGCTGCGCCAGCGCAGGCTCATGGCGTCCTATCCGATGAATGACTGAGTGCCGTGGCCTGCCCGCCTGCAAGCTGCCTGAAAGCAACCCGACGATAAAAAACAACAAGATTTATCGGGTGCCGCCTTTTTCACAAAGGTGGCGTTGCCGGAGCGCGTTCTGAAAAAGGGCCGCACCCAGCAACTTTATTGTGATTGCACGATATTTCCTGACCTGGCTTTTCAGGCCACCTTTCAGTCGCTGGGCAGGCCGCCATTGCCGAAGATGTAGTTGCTGACCTGCTGTTCCAGGCTGAGCGGTTCACGCGTATTTGTAATGACCGCGCCGGGTTTCAGCCTGTCCGCGGATTGCCCCGGCTGCACCAGCAGGGCCGTGTCCGCCGTAAGCGTCGGGCTGCCGATCGACAGGGTTGTATCCGTCGGCAGGGACAATGTACGGTCCAGCGTGAAGCCCACATTGGCCATGTAGGTTGCCGGATCCAGTGCAATGGATGTCACGCGCCCGACGGGCACGCCGTCCATGTCCACATTGGCCCCCACTGCCAGTCCGTTCGCCGAAATGAAGCGCGCCATGACAGGGTAGCGATCCTGTGATCCGCCGCTTTGCGAAGCGCGGGCATAGACACAGAACCCTCCCGCAACCAGAAGGACAAGCCCGCTGGAGATGATCGCGCCACTTTTTTGCCTTGCCATGACGGCTCCCTGCCCGATGCGCTCACGCACCATCCCGAAATCTGCCGCAATGACGGGCGATGTGGGATCAGCGCTATGCCTTGCCTTATCTTTTCATCCTACTGCGTCATGGACGGGCGGACAATGACACTCATTCAAGCTATTATCATTGCAATCATTCAGGGTTCCACAGAACAGTTTCCCATAAGCAGTCTGGGGCACGCGGCCATCGTGCCCGCCCTGCTGCATTGGCCCGTTGACCTGCATGGGGAAATGTTCCTGCCCCTGCTGGTCATGCTGCATCTGGGCACATGCGCGGCCCTGCTGGTTTTTTTCTGGCGCGACTGGGTGGCGCTGTTCACCGGGGCAGTCGGGCGCCATGGTGTCAACGTACAGATGGACAGCATCCGCATCCTTGCGCTGCTGGTTGTCGCCACCATTCCCGCCGTGGTGATTGGCGGGCTGTGTGAACACGCCATCCGCAGCCTGTTCGGCACGGCGCGGTATGCGGCTGTTTTCCTGACGCTAAACGGCGTCATGCTGCTGCTGGTGGACCGGATGCGCGCGGGGCTGCTGTCCACCAGCAACAGATCGCTCGCCTCCCTGGGTTTCGGGGAGGCCCTGGTGATCGGCCTGTTCCAGTGCCTGGCCTTCTTCCCCGGCCTGTCGCGTTCGGGGGCGTGTATCGTGGGGGGCCTGCTGCGCGGGCTGTCGCATGAAAACTCGGCACGGTTCGCCTTTCTCATGGCGCAGCCGGTCATCCTGGCCGCCACCGTGCTGGAGGCGCTGAAACTGCGCCACGCCCCGCCCCAGCCCGAACAGATGCACATGGCGATCATCGCATCCATCGTGGCCGGTGTCGTCGCGCTGGTCTGCACCGGTATCCTGATGCGCTATTTCCGCGACCATGAAGACTGGGCGCTGCGCCCGTTTGGCTGGTACTGCATCGCAGCCGGCGCGGCCGCGTTCGTTTACCTGTCGTTCTGAAAAATTGACAAAAGGCTGTTTGAAAACACCTGACTGATAAAAAACAATAAAAGTTTTCGGGTGCCGCCTTTTTTCAATAAGGCGGCATTGTTGGAAGCTTTTTGAAAAAAGCTTCCCCCAAAACGTCTTTATGGTTCAGGGGCGTGGTCAGCCGTGGCCCTGCCCGCCGTCGGTCATGCTCATGCCGCCACCGCTCGTGCCGCTGCGCGGGCCTGTATAGGCACCGGGCGGCGGACGTTTGACGGGCGGCGACAGCATGCCCGGATCGCCCATCACATCCAGCCCCGACACCGACGCCACGTGCGATATGCGGTCACGCGGCAGGGCCTCGGGGCATTCATCACGCAGGAAGGCGAGGATCTGTTCACGGATCTCGCACCGCAGGTCCCAGCTCTGCATGGCTGAACGCGCACTGGCGATCACGCGGATCGTCATGACATGGGCGTTGCAGTCCGCCACCTGCACCGCGAATTCCTTACCGTCCCATAACGGGGCGGAATGCACGATTTCGCGCAGGCGTTCACGGATGCGGTCCATGGGCGCGTTGAAATCGACATACAGGAACACCACGCCAATCAGGGCCGCAGAATTATGCGTCCAGTTCTGGAACGTATTTTCCAGGAAATACGAAATCGGCACGATATGCCGCCGCCAGTCCCATACCCGCAGCACGACATAGGTGGAGGTGATTTCCTCCACCCACGCCCAGTCGCCATTGATGATGATGAGGTCTTCCATGCGGATGGGCTGTGTCATGGCGATCTGCATGCCCGCGAACAGGTTGGTCAGCAGCGGGCGGGCCGCAAGACCGACCACCAGTGACGCCGCACCGGCGGACGCGAACAGGCTGAGGCCATACTGCCGCACCGGCTCGAACGTCATAAGCGCGGCGCCCACGGTCAGCAGGCCGATCAGCAGGTCGGTCGTGCGTCGCAGTACACGCACCTGCGTCATGTGGGTGCGCAGCAGGATGTCGTCCTTGTCATCCTTGCCATTGATCCGCTTGAGATATGCATCGGACAGGATGCGCGTGGCGACCACGGCTGCATAACCCAGCATCAGCACGAACAGCACCACCAGCGTATGCGTGGTGGCCTGCATGATGTCATAGGGCAGGCCCGATACCGGCAGTGCCGTGCCGACAAACATGATCACCAGCATGATGCGCACGGGGCGCTGCATGGCCATGGTGAAGGAGCGCACGAACGCCCCGCGTTTCTGCCCCGGTATGCGCAGGATCAGTTTCGTGATGAACCGGCTGAACATCTCCGCCACCAGTCCCGCCACGCACAGCATGAGTATGGAGGACAGCAGTCCCGGCAGCCACCCGAAGAGGTGCCGGATCTTGGTCAGGAGCGCCAGGAATTCTGTTTTCACGAAGGATGCATAGCCTTTTCGGGTTGTTTACGGATTATGGGCGGGGCCACCAGTAGTACCCCCTGTTGGGGGGGCGTGACAAATCAATGGGGTTTTCGGATCTTTTCATCCCGGTTTCCAAAACACGGGTTGACTTGCCCCGACAGCGCGGGTATTCCGCACTCATCCTAACGCGATGGCGGTGTAGCTCAGCGGTAGAGCAGGGGAATCATAATCCCTTGGTCGGCGGTTCAAATCCGTCCACCGCTACCATCTGCGTTAGGATTGATTTCCCTTACATTTTTAGACTTTTTCAGGACCGTCATACGGGTCTGTCGCAAGCTGTTTTAGCACTCTGCGATCCCCTGTTTAGCACTCTCCTGCTCTAAACGATAACGAGTGGCCTTTGTTGCGGCATTGTGTGCCCGCTGTTTCTGGTGGGCTTTACGCACATGGTGGCCGGTAGTAACGCCGTGATCTCATGTTCAGGTCATGCCGGCAGGGCAGCACGATATGCCTGCCTTGACTGACCCGATTGATTGTCTGTCAGACGCCCTGCCCCGGACTGGATACCCGTTATCGGGGCGGTTGGCTGACGATGCAGGGGGCCGCGCTGACGCGGCGTCCTGCCCCCGGTGGCTTTTGCCCTTCAGATCACGGGCTTCGCGGTTATGAAATTGAACGAGCATGACGCGCCACGATAGGTCATGCAGGCCGGGCTTTCAGCGCCACCGTCAATGTTGCCTGCCCCGTCAAGCTTCATGGTGATGTCGCGGCGCTGCCCATTATCCGTGGCGACCAGTTTCATGCCGGTGGACGTACGCACGGCCTTGCCTCCCACGGTGCCAGTGCCTAATCGACCTTGCGGAACTTCAGTTCAAAATTGTCGCCCTCACCAATCGCCTGATATTTTGCATGATCGACAGCGCCGAGCGCATAGGTGGGCGGTAGCGTCCAGACCCCCTTGGGCCAGTCCGTCGTATCTTTGGGATTGGCCGCGGCTTCCGATGTGCCGATCAGTTTGAATCCGGCGCGTTCGATCAGCGCGATTGCGTAATCCTGCCGGACATAGCCGCTTGCGGCATCGGGGTCCTGTGGCCTGGTCGGGCGGGCGCGATGATCCTCGACACCGAAGATACCGCCGGTCCTGAGCGCCTTGTGAACAGCCGCCAGCAGTTCGGGCGCATCCTTGTCCTGCATCCAGTTATGAAGGTTGCGGAAGGTCAGGATCACGTCGGCGGTGCCCGCTGGCGCCAGGTCAGGATGCGCGTGCCCGAACTGCGTATAATGAATACGGTCATAAAGGTCAGGATGCGCATTGATCCGGGCCTTCATCGCCGCGGGCCAGTCGGCATATTCACGCTCGACCTCCGTCCCGTCCGGCACGCCCATCGCAGCATAATAGACGCCTTTGTCCCGCAATAGCGGCGCCAGGATTTCAGTCCAGTAGCCGCCGCCCGGCCATATCTCCACCACCGTTGATCGTGGCGTGACACCATAGAACGACAGCAGTTCATACGGATGCCGCGCCCCGTCGCGCGCCACCAGATCGGGGGTGCGGGTTGACGCGGTTACCGCCGCGCGCAGGGGCGGGC
>NZ_VWPI01000057.1 GCF_015155755.1 Komagataeibacter sp. FXV3
TATCAATCGTCGGCAGCGTCAGATGTGTATAAGAGACAGTTCCGATATTGGCATCGCGATCGTTACGATATCATAAATTACCATGCACACCATCCGCCCGTGGCCGATATCCCTTTCCGGCGACCGGGCCGCAGCGTCCATCCCGGATGCATGCTGTCGCAGCAGGGTTGGCATGCCAAAATGTTGCGGTCTGGCAATGGCTACCCTCACGATCATCGGATATACGTGACGCGCAGCAGCCTCCGGAGCCGCCATGGATCGCCTTCACAGCCGCACTGTCGGCGTTGCCCTCGTCGCACTGTCCGCCCTGCTGTGGAGTACGGCGGGCCTGTTCGTGCGGATGAGCCACCTGGACACATGGACCATCGTGGCGTGGCGCTCGTTCTTTTCCTTCATGACCCTCGGGGGCTTTGCCGTGGTGCTGTACCGGCGGGCGCTGGGGCGCGTCATCCTGCGGCAGGGGTGGCCGGGGGTGTTCACCGTTGCCGTGTCGGTGGTATCGGCCATCTGTTATGTCATGGCCCTGCGGATGACGACCGTGGCGAATGTCATGATCATCTATGCCGCCCTGCCCTTCATCACCACGGGCATTGCCTTCGTGTGGCTGGGTGAACGGGTCACCACGCGCTTCCTTGTGGCGGGCGGGATCGCAATCGCGGGCATTGCCATCATGGGGCGGGCGGCGGCAAGCCCGCGTGACCTGCTGGGCCTTGGCGCGGCCTTGGTCATGACGACCGGCTTTGCAATACAGCTGGTGCAGGTGAAGCGGTACCCATCACTGGACATGACCATCATCATCACCCTGATGTCAGGGATCTGCATGCTGGTGGCCATTCCCGTCATGCGGCCCGGCATCCCGCCGTTCCAGTCCATGCTGGCCTGCGCCCTGTTCGGCACCATGACGATGGGACTGGCGTACATGCTGCTGCTGAAGGGCAGCCGGCTGATTTCGTCGGGCGAGACCGGGTTCATCTCGCTGCTTGACGTGCCCGTTGGCCCGTTATGGGTCTGGCTCTTCTACGGCGAACGCCCGACCGGGGCGGTCATGGGTGGCGGGGCCATCGTGCTGGTGGCGGTTGCATGGTACCTGCTGACCAACCGTGCGCCAGCCACCAGCACTGTCACCACCACTGTCACCAGCCCGACATGGACCGGACCTAATAACCGCGAAACAATGAATTGATAAATAAAGGGCTTTTGGTGCCGCCTTTTTCAAAAAGGCAGCATTTTCCGAAGCTTTCCGAAAAAGCTTCACCGGGAATTTCTTTTACCGCACAGGGGGCCGCGGGCCGCGCCTGAAGCGCGCCCCGACCCATCCCCGGCGCGATCAGTCGCCGCGATACGGGGCGGCCGCCCTGGGCAGGCCGTCCTCGATCGGCAGGGCGGGATTGCGGGACCATTCGTTCCACGATCCCATGTAGATCCGCAGGCGGCTGAAACCGGCGGAAGCCAGCGCGACATAGGTATTGGCCGCCCGCGCGCCCTTGAAGCAGTAGATGATGATGTCATCATCGGGCCGCAGGCCACGGCTGGCGGCAAGGGCACGGATTTCATCGGTGCTGCGGAAGGCGGCGTGGTTGTCGGTGACCTTCATGAAATCATACCACTCGATCCACACCGCACCCGGTATGCGGCCCTTGCGCGGGGCGAAATCGACACCGTAGGGCGATGAACTGTCACCCAGCCATTCCACCCGGTCACGGTTATCCAGCAGCCTGACCGTGGGCGACCCCAGGGCTGTGCGCACGTCTTCATAGGTTGCCATAAGCCCGGCATTGATATGCAGCGGGAATGTGGTGCGCACAGGGGTGATGGTTTCGGTCGTGAGTGCGCCGCCCCCCTTGCGCCATGCGCTCAGCCCGCCATCCAGAATGCCGACAGCGGGATAGCCAAGGTAGCTGAGGATCCAGTACCCCCGGCATGACGCGCCATAGCGGGTATGCAGGGCATCTTCATAAACGATGGCGGTCTTTTTTCCATCCAGACCGTAATCCGCGAACAGGCTGGCGAATGTCTGCTGCAGTGTGTGCAGGCCGTCCTGCGTGGTTTCCGCCAGGTAGGTGAAGATATCGGGCATGTTGACCGCGCCCGGAATGTGGCCTGCGTCGAAATCCTTGCGGTCGCGCACATCGATCACGACCGCGTCGCCACTGGCAAGCATCCGGCGCACATCATCGGGCGAATGGAGAACGGTTGTCGGCATCACGGCTTCCTGCATGGTTCGGGACATGGCTCCATGCCCTATCAGAAACACGGCGGACCTGCCCCCTGCCCCACGCAGGTTAGCCATCACCGGGGCGCAGGCACGCCCCGGCGGTCAGGTCAGTTGGACAGATCGGGAATGATGGACAGCAGGAAGTCTACGCCCGGCGCGATGGCGGCCACCGGCGTGCGTTCGTTCAGGCCATGCATGAAGTTTTCCGACGGCTTGATGAACAGCGGGCTGGCTTCGTAGCTGGGCACGTTATGGGCGCGGAACCACATGTTGTCCGATGCCCCTGCCTCCATGGACGGGATGACCGGCAGGCCGGGATAGACGCCGTGGATCGCCTTGGTCACCGCGTCAATGAAGCCCTTGTCCATGGGGGAGGCATCGGTCGCGACCGACCCGGCCGAAACGTCGCGCACCTGCACGTTCGGGTCGGCCACCACCTTCTGCAGTTCGGCCATGATGTCGGCCTTGGAATGACCGGGGAAGATACGGCAGTTGATGTTGGCCGTCGCCCGCTGCGGCAGGGCGTTGAGCGCATGGCCCCCGTTCACCATCGTGGCGACGCAGGTCGTGCCGATCTTGCCCACCATGGACGGATCGGCCGACAGGGTCGCAATCGCCTTTTTATCCGCCGGGTTGGCGGCGAACGCCTTCATCGCGGCACCCAGCCTGCCCGGTTCCAGCCTGGCCGCCCCCTCGAAATAGGCGCGGGTAATGTCGTTTTCCTCCGGCTTGAACTGGTATTTCTGGATACGCGACAGGGCCGCGGACAGTTCGGCAATTGCATTGTCGGCCCGGGGTTCGGACGAATGGCCGCCGGGATTGGTGACCGTCAGTTCATAATCGGCATAGGTCTTTTCCGCCGCCGCCCATGCGAAATATTCCGGCTTGCCGGTCTGTTCGTTCAGCACGCCATCGGCGCCATCGACATTCAGCACCATGCCCGTATCGGACAGCCTGTCCGCCAGGGCCGCGCCACTGCGCATGTCCGTTTCCTCATCCCCGGAGAAGGCGAGGATGATCGTGCGCTTCGGCCTGTAGCCCTCGCGCCGGAGTTCGATGAGGGAGGCGATCGCCAGCGTGTCATCCAGCTTCATGTCCGTGGCCCCGCGGCCGAACAGGTAGCCATCCTCCACCACCGGGGTGAACGGGTCACGCTTCCAGTCGGCGGGTTTCGCCTCCACCACGTCCATGTGGCCCAGCACCACCAGCGGCTTGAGCGACGGGTCGGTGCCATGCCACGTGGCGGTCATGTACATGGTTTTGCCGACCGGGACGATCTGGATGTCCTTTTTGGAAAAACCACCGGCCACCAGCGCCTTGCTGAACAGTTTGGCCACATCCGCCGTCCTGTTCCCCGGCCCGGCCACCGAACGCAGTGCAATCGCCTTTTCCGCAAGGTCCAGCGCCTGGGCATCGGCCTGCGGGTGTGGCACCACGTCCGCGTGCGCCATGGGGGGAAGCAGGGCCGGAAGGGCGGTAAAGGCAAGCAAGGCCATGACTTTGCGCATAGATCGGTAACTTTCCAAAAGTATCATTTCGATAAAATAATGACATGGAACCGCCCTGCATGCCAGTCGCCCATCACACGGCACCGGATACCGGGCGGGAGCAGGCACATGCGCAAAATACGGGTGCGGGCATGGCCGGACGGGTCATGCGGGCGGGCGTGACGGCCATCATCATGCATTAAATGTTTGTCAGGTATGCATTAATTGTTGCATGCGCACATGCATCATGCTGTTGTCTGGCATGCGCATGGCGCAGCATTCTTTCCAATGGATGAAAGGTCTGACATGGATCGTTTCAAGACGATGCTTAGCGGTCGCACCAACATGCTGCTGGGCCAACTGAAACAGGAAATCGGCTACGCCACGGGCCTGCGGCGGCTGGAACGCCAGGGCATCGCGCAGGAAATGCGGGGCTTTTCCCAGACGGCCCGCCTGCACCGCATGGCGGCCATGGACCAGTCCGAACAGGGCTGAATCCCCCATACTGCATTCATGCTGACAAACGCATAACCGCATCGCGCGCATGGAGGTTGCCGGGAAACCGGCAACCCGTACGATGGCCGCATTACCTAATCCATTCAGGAATGACGGCCATGAGCAAAGACCAGATCATCGACATGCCCTTCACCACGGACGCCATGAAGGCGGCCATTGAACGGCGCATCATCCAGGCCCCCGGCCTGTCCGATTCCCAGAAGCATGACCTCAGCGTGACCCTTGCCGGGCTTGATGCCACGAAGCTGGCGACGCTGGTTGAAACCGTGCTGGGCCACGCCATTGAATCCGGCCCTGAAATCCTGCCGTACCTGCAGCGTCTGGGCCAGCGCGGCTGACAGGCTGTTTTCGGGATAAACGTTTCCGGGTGCCGCCTTTTTTCAGAAAGGGCGGCGCTCCTTGAAGCTTTTTGAAAAAACCTTTCCCTGATCTGCGCACCGTTTCAAAAACGGGCTTTCGCACATCAGGCGTGCGGCCCGTTGAGTGTTATAACAATCTCACCTGATTGCCCGCATTCATGACATTTGCGTCTGGTCCGGGCATGCATCCGCCCCCACCGGGGCCAGCGCACGGGCCTTCCACAACGCGGCCAGCCGGGTATGCAACTGCGGGTTGCTGGCATGGATGTACAGCCCCCTCACCCCGCGTGTCATGAGCACGTTGATGGAATTGAGGATGATGCGTTCCATCACCACCTGCGGGTTGTCCACGCCGTCCCGCCCGGTAAAGGCGGCCCTGTCCTCATACCGTGACGGGTCGATCACGATCCGGTCGGCCGCCGGGTCATAGGTCACGGACGGGCCAAGGATCACGCCCGCGTAATTCAGGTCGAACCCCTGTATGGTATAGACCGAACCGACCTCATCAATCGTATCGGGCCGTTCCGCCCATGGCAGGCGCGCCTGCGGCATGGCGCGGTCCCAGCGCAGGTGGAAACGTCCCTCGGTAATGAAATGGTCCTGCCCGTTCAGGGTATAGGGGTAATCGTACGTCGCCAGCATGCGGCACAGGCCATACCGCGCATTGTGCTGCCTTATGGCTTCATACATGGCCTGCGCATCGTCAAAGATACGGAAATCAAAGGGCTGCGGGGCGGGTAATGGCAACAGCCTGCCGTCACGCAGGGCGTGGATCCATGCCATGACATCCGCATGGGCATGCACGCGGAACTGCTGGTCCAGCCTGCGGGTCACGACCGGATAGCCCGCTACAAGCCGGGCCAGCGTGGCGTCGTTCCACAGGCTCTTGAACTTCAGCACCTGATACGCGTCGAATATGATGACCACGACATGGGCATGGCGGATGATTTCCGCCAGCTGGTTATCCTGCCGGAACCGGTTGTACGGATCGCTGCGGGTCAGCAGCAGGTGCGCCTCATCCACCAGCACGATATCGGCGCGGCCATCACGGTCGTGCATCTGGTTGATGAAGGTGGTCGGGCGTTCGAAATCCTTCTTGCGCAGGCAGGGCTGGGTTTCGGAAATGTTGCGGTACAGCTTGATCATTTCCGGGTGGTTGACCAGCAGCCAGTTGCGGCTGCCATGCAGCGGGTCATGCGCATCGCGTCCGCGCGCCGCATCCTGTATGGCGGTAAACAGGGAATTGAGCAGCAGGCTCTTTCCCGTACCCGCGTCCCCTTCGATGATGAACAGCGCGTGGTCATCCGCCCGATGGGCGCGGCAGAAGGCCATGACCTCCGCCTTCAGCGCCTGCTGCTGGCCCGTCAGCGCCATGGTGGGGGCAAGACGCGCAAGCGCGCTGTCGGGGGTATGGTCGGTGGGGTCTGGCATGTCTGTCCCTTCTGGCATCCCCCTTTTACGGCGCGGGGTGACTGACCAGATATGTGAAATATGACGCAAGGGCATGTGTACCCTATTGGTTTTCCTGCCCTGCCATGCGTTATATCATCCATACACGCGCATACCGCGCATCATTCAGACAGGATTGCCCATAATGACCGACAAACCCACCGCCGCCGCACGCGAACACATGCACAAGCTGGCGGACAAGGGCCAGAAGGAACCCAAGCTGCTGACCAAGGAAGAAGTGATCGCACTGGGCCAGCACGTCGCCAAGGAACATGGCCACGCCACCGAGGCCGAACATGAAATCGCCAGGAAGGCGCAGCACAACCCCGAAGGCATCACGGCGGCCGAAATCAAGACCCTGTGCAGCCACGTCAAGGGCGAGCGCACGGCCCGCTAAGGTCCGGGACCGGGGGATGTCGGGCGCCTGCACGCGCCTGCGTTCCCCGGTTCGTCCTGTTGCCGGGCGTTTAAAAAAGTTTTTGGGTGCCGCCTGTTTTCAAAAAAGTGGTGCCTCCTGAATCCTTAAAAAAGCTTCACCAAGAAATTCTGTACTGTTTTCAGTATGACTCAGGTGAAGTTTTCAAGTAAAGACAGCAACCTGTTGTCTTTGTTATTTCCCATCAATGGGCTGTCCTGAAATAATCCCCTGCCCGCGCAACCTTCATGCCGGACATGAATCAACCACCCCATCATGTGGCGTGGACTGTATGACCCGCGGGGGGCGACGGGACGGATGACGGATCCGGCCTGCCGGATGCCTCACGCATGCATGATCTTTTTTGCATATATAGAAACAGACTTATTCATTATATGGGATCGGACCTGCGGAAAAATAAGGAGTATTTTCCGCCGCCATGAACACCCGCACGCGTTTTCCCATCTATTCCCTGTCCGAACGGGCTGCCGACCTGCTGGTGCATATCATCGGCGTGGTGGGGCTGGGGTATGGCGTGCTGTGGCTGGTGCGTACCGCCATGCTGTCCCATTCGGGACTGGAATCCGGGGTGACGCTGCTGTACTGCGGGGCGATACTGGCGACGTGCCTGTCCTCGGCTGCGTATAATTTCTGCCCGTCATGCTGGCTCAAGGGCGGGTTGCAGCGTGTTGACCAGTCCGTAATCTTCGTCGCCATCGCCGCGACCTATACCCCGTTTATCCTGCTGGGTGGCCGGGGGCGCGGCAGTGTGTGGTTCTGCACCCTGTTATGGGCCATGGCCGGGACGGGCGTGCTGGCCAAGATGTGTTTCTTCACATGGTCGCGCCGGTTCCATGTCGTGCCCTATCTGTGTGTTGCGTGGGTTTTCTTTCTGTGTCCCGACCCGCTGGTGTGGACGCTGCCGGTGCCTGTCTTTTTCCTGATCGTGCTGGGGCTGGTGTTCTTCTGTATCGGCGTTGTGTTCTACATGCGTGAAAACATGCCGTTTTCCAACGCGCTGTGGCATGTAATGGTCGTGCTGGGCGCTGGCACGCACATGGCCGCGGTGGGGTCGATGCTGCTGCATTACAGCCGGGGGCCAATGCGCGGCTTCTAGGCCGAGGACTACCCCTTGAGGTGTCCTATGCAATCATAAAGACGTTTTTGGTAAAGCTTTTTTCAAAAAGCTTCTGGATATGCCGCCCTTTTTGAAAAAAGGCGGCACCCGGAAGCTTTTATTATTCCTCAATGGATTATTTCGGCCCTAACGCCCGATTTCACGCAGCGGGCGGCCGGCCTCCAGATGCTGTTCGATCACATCCAGCGGCACGTCACGGGTTTCGGGCACCAGTGCCAGCGTGAACAGCACGAACACCACGTTCATCACGCTGAACCCGGCAAAGGTCCAGCCCGCCCCGGCAACCGCCACGATGCTGAGGAACGTGTTGCTGACCGCCCAGTCCATGCCCCAGTTGGCCAGCGTGGAACAGGCGACGCCAAAGTCCCGTCCCTCGATCGGCTGGATTTCCGAACACAGGGTCCACACCAGCGGCCCGGCCCCCATGCCAAACCCCGCCACGAACACCAGCAGTGCGGCCACCAGCGCCAGCACCGCGCCCAGTCCGGTCAGGTGCATCCCCTCGATCACGCCTGCGGCCGCCAGTGCAACCGCCATGATGACGCAGCTTGTCACCAGCAGCGGCCTGCGCCCCCAGCGCGAGACCATGAAGATGGCCAGCACCCCCACGACCGCGTTGACCGCGCCAACCATGACGGTGGCCCATGCGGCGGCGGATGTCCCGAAATGCGCGCCTTCCAGGATCTTGGGCGCGTAATACATCACCACATTGATGCCGGTCAGCTGCTGCATGACCTGCAGCCCGATACCCAGGGCGACGGAGCGGCGGAAAAACGGTCTGGTCCGCAGCAGGGTGAAGCCCCCCACCGGCCTGCCCGCACCCAGTTCGCGGCGGATGTCATCCAGTTCCCGGTCCGCCGTCACTTCATCCCCGCGCAGGCTGCGCAGGACCTTGCGCGCTTCCTCGAACCGGCCCTTGGCCGCCAGCCATGACGGGCTGGATGGCAGGAACGCGCACCCCATGAACAGCAGCGCCGCCGGAATGACCGGCAGCCCCACCATAAGCCGCCAGTGCCCCCCGCCCGACAGGATGCCGCCAGCAAGGTACCCCAGCAGGATGCCCGCCGACTGCAGCATGGAAAAGGTGGTGACCATGGTGCCGCGCATGCGCCCCGTCGTCAGTTCGGAAATATACAGCGGCGCGGTAAAGGTGCAGATGCCAATGGCCATCCCGATCAGGAACCGCCCCAGCATGATCTGCCCGATCAGGCCCGCCGTGGCGCATAACAGCGCCCCCAGCCCGATCAGCAGTGTTGCCGTGCCCAGCGCCAGCCTGCGGCCGAAGCGGCTGGAAAACACCCCCGCGGCACCCGATCCCAGCAGCGCGCCCACCATCAGTACCGACACGACCCATTCCTGCGCCCGGGCGGAGGCATGGAAATCATGGCCGATGAAGCCCAGCGCCTCCGCGATCAGGCCGGTATCCAGCCCCACCAGCAACCCCGCGCTGGCCGTGGTCAGGGCCGCGCGCGCAGCCCCCCCG
>NZ_VWPI01000058.1 GCF_015155755.1 Komagataeibacter sp. FXV3
ATCCCCCCCCGCCCCGAACCCGGTGAACGGGTCGGGCTGGCGCTGTGCTTTGCTTTCCTGCTGTGGGCCAACTGGGTCACGCCGCTATGGGCGGATGATTACTGCCGCACCATGCCGTTCAACCCCACCACCATCGTGCGGATTGTCTGGGGCAATTACAATTTCTGGACGGGACGGTGGTTCACCACGCTGGTGACCTTTTTCGTGCTGGACCTGCGTCCCTATGGGTCACTTGCGGCCTTTGCGGTGGTGAATGCGGGCATTTTCACCTTTCTGGTCCGTGTCGTGGTGCATATGTGTCGTGCGGCGGCGGGCCAGCCCGCCCCTGCCCGCTGGCGGGACGGGGTAGCGCAGTACCTGCTTGTGTTCCTCATGCTATGGTGGCTGCCGCGCACCATTGGCGAGGTCGCGTTGTGGAAAACCGGGGCCATTGGCTATCTGTGGCCTGTCGCGGGGGAAACGTGGCTGCTGTCGCGCATCCTGTCGCGCCGCACGGACATGAACATGGCGCAGCATGTCGCCACTTTCCTGATCGCCACGTTCCTTGAACCGCTTTCGCTGCTGCTGACACTGGTGCTGGCAGGGGACGCGGCGCGGGCGTGGAAGCGGGGCCAACGCGCGCCATGGCCACTGCTGTGCAGCCATGGGCTGGGCACGCTGATGCTGGGGATCGCGCCGGGCAACTATGTGCGCATGCGCACCATGACGCCCAGTCCGGTCATGGACCGGCTGGATGGGCTGCTGGGCAATCTTGGCAGCCTGTTTGACCCGTTCTGGCTGCCATTTGTGGCGGTGATCGGTATCGGCCTGTTCCTGGGCCGGCGGCAGGCGCTGTTTCCCGCCAGCCTGCGCGCGGGGCACGGGATATGGTTTGTCGGGCTGGCGCTGGCCTATATGGCGCTGCTGATCATGTTCCCACGTGAAGCCCTGGCCGCGCGGGTGTCCTTTCCCGCCAGCGTGCTGCTGGTGTGCTACCTGACCTGCCTGCTGTTTACCTGTCCCGTCGGGCCGGTTTTCAGTCGGGTCGTGGCGTCGGGCTGTGCCGGGCTGGCTGTCATGCATATGGCCATTGTGGTGCCCGATTTTGTGCGTCTGGCGCGCATAAGCCACGACCGGGTGGCCAGCACCCGCGAACAGGTGGCGCGTGACCAGCCGGTTGTCCTGCCCCGCGTCACGATGGGGCCACGGCACAAACTGCTTTATGTGCGCAAGGACATTATTTTCGTGGGTATCAACCCCGACCCGCACAACATGCTGACCATGTGTTTCGCGCAGGCCATGGGGGCATCATCCGTCCGGTCCGTGCCATGACGGATGATAAAAGGTGATAAAAGTCTTCGGGTGCCGCCTTTTTTCAAAAAAGGCGGCGTTTGCCAAAGCCTTTGGAAAAAAAGCTTCACCAAAAACTTTTACTTTGACCTCTTACTGACCACCGTTACCGGGCGGCGGCGCGGACTGCGCGCCCCCTTCGGGCGGGCCATTTTCGGGCGGCTGCTGCTGGTTTTCACGCGCTTCCTTGCGCGCATGGTGGCGTCGCGCCATGCCTGCGGCACAACCGGCCGCCGCCCCGCCCTTGCCATGGCCACTGCCAACGAAATGCCCCGCCACGCCACCGGCGACGGCCCCCTTTACGCAGCCCCCCGGTTCCGCCTGCGCCGCAAGCGGCAGGGCGAGGACAGTCGTGGTGGCAAGGGCCAATGCGGTACGCCTGAAAAACATATCTTATCCCATCAAATTGGTGTTGAAGCCTTTCAACGGTGGATACTGTCCGGGGTTCCCCCGTTTCGTTCCGGCACGGTTTCAAGGGGTATCAGGGAACGGCAGTCATGCAGGGGCAATGGTTGCCAGCCACCGTGGCATCTTTCATCCTCTGCCCATCAACCCAACGGGAGACTGCCGACATGGCCAAAGAACCGACAGACGTCATCCACGCCGCCCTGATCCACGCCGCCGCCACCCTGACGGCCGCGAAAAAGGACGTGATGGAAAAGGCTTCCCCTGACGAGGTGAAGAAGCATTTCAAGACCTTCCTTCACACGCTGGAAGAAGGCTGGCGCGAGCATGAGGCAGGCGATCACCACCATTCCTGATCGCAGGGCATGAATGCACGAAAGGGGGGCGGTACCATCTGGCACCGCCCCCCTTTTTTTCATGTTTCCCGGACGGACCGGGGCCATGCACGCGCTGGTATCCCCGCAAAATGTCCGGCAACCATATGAAAGTTTCTGGTGAAGCTTTTTTCAGGAAGCTTCAGAAAACGCCGCTTTTTTAAAAAAGGCGATACCCAAAAAATTTCCTGTTTTATCAGTATATTATTCCAATCAGCGATGCCCTGTGAAGAACTGGCTCATGTCGCCCTTGGTATCATGGCCCCACTTGTCCAGCTTCTTGCCGGTCCGGTTGCCCCAGTCCTTGGCATTGTCGGTCTTTTCCGCCGCCTTTTCGTGTGCTTCATGGGCCTTTTCACGGGTTTCCGCGCTGGTTTCGTGTGACTTCAGGCGTACTTCACATTCCGCATGATCCGTAACGCCGTCACAGGCATCCGCCAATGCCGGGGCCAGGGTTGCCACGTTCAGTCCGGTTGCGCACAGCCCTGCCAGAATCAGCGTCTTTTTCATGATTACCTTACCTGTCCTAAATGGTTTGTCAGATGCGGGCACGGACGCACCGGACGTCCATGCCGTGTCTGTATGCCAAACGCACCCGGCAACGCGGAGTTGCCTTACGCCCCGTTGCGGAAATCCAGCACCACGCGCCCCTGCACCCGGCCGTGCTCCAGATTGTCGAAAATGGTGTTGATGTTTTCCAGCCTGTCGGGGCTGACCACCGTCGTGACCTTGCCATCGGTAAAGAAGGACATGGCTTCGATCATGTCCAGCCGCGTGCCGACAATGGACCCGCGCACGGTCGTGCCGTTCATGACCATGTCAAAGATGGACAGCGGGAAGTCACCGGGCGGCAGGCCGTTCAGCACCACCGTGCCGCCACGCCGTGCGTACCCCACCGCCTGGCTGAACGCCTTGTCCGACACGGCGGTGACCAGCACGCCATGCGTGCCGCCCGTCTGTTCACGGATATACGCGACGGGATCCTGCTTCAGCGCATTGACGGTCACGCGCGCGCCCAGCCTGCGGGCTTCCGCCAGCTTTTCATCGCTGATATCCACCGCCGCAACATTCAGGCCCATGGCCACGGCGTACTGGATGGCCATCTGCCCCAGCCCCCCCGCGCCGGAAATGGCGACCCATTCCCCGGCCCGGGTATCGGTCATCTTCAGGCCCTTGTACACCGTCAGCCCCGCGCACAGCACGGGCGCCGTCTTGATCGGGTCGATGTCCTTGGGCAGGTGGGCGACGTAATTGGGATCGGCCACCACGTATTCGGCAAAGCAGCCATTGACGGAATAGCCTGTGTCCTCCTGCTTTTCACACAGGGTCTCCCACCCGCCCAGGCAGTGTTCGCAATGCCCGCAGGCCGAATACAGCCACGGCACGCCTACCACGTCGCCGGTCTTGATCCAGTTGACGTTGCTGCCGACCTCGACCACATGGCCGATCCCCTCATGCCCCGGAATGAACGGGGGCCTGGGCTTGGTGGGCCAGTCGCCACGGGCGGCATGCAGGTCGGTATGGCAGACGCCGCAGGCATCGACCTTGACCAGGATCTGGTTGGCGTTGATCTGCGGAATGTCCAGTTCCTCGATCGTCAGCGGCTTGCCGAATTCCCGTACAACCGCAGCCTTCATCTTTCCAGCCATCTTGCACCTTCCGTTCCGATGTCATGGCCCCGGCCATGGAGCCACCATTCCTGCGCCCCCCGCCCGGCCGGCATGGCCGGGCGGGGGGCATCATGTGTGGGCCAAGTGTCCCATCCCTGCCCCGTCGCAACCTTGATCTACGTCAGCCGGTCCCCCGCCCTGCGCGGGCGGCAGACATGCCATCCAGACCACGCGCCAGATCGGCCACCAGCAATGTGCCCGCCTCCAGCCCCACATGCAGCCTGCAGGCCGGCCCCGCACCGGTAACCGACGGGCAGGAACGCGAGATCCCGCCCGTGGTGGGCAGCACAAGGCTTTCGTACCCGCCCCATGACGCGCCAATGCCGAAATGCTGCAGGCCATCAATCATGGCGGTCAGGTCCGCCTGCGTGAAGCCCGCGTCAAACACCACGCCGAACAGCGAGGACGCGCCACTGAAATCCCGCGCCCAGTATTCATGCCCCGGGCAGGACGGCAGGGCGGGATGCAGCACGCGATGCACCTCGGGCCGGGACTGCAGCCACAGCGCCACCCCCAGCGCGGTGGCCGCCTGGCGTTCCAGCCGCGCGCCCATGGTGCGCAGCCCGCGCAGGGTCAGCCAGCAGTCATCCGGCCCCGCCGTCTGCCCCGCCTGTATCGCCGTGTCGCGCAATGGCCGCCAGTGCGCATCCGACGCCACCGTGACCGCGCCGATGATGGTGTCGGAATGGCCCGCCGCGTATTTGGTCAGCGCCTGCACCGAGACATGCGCCCCATGCGCGAACGGGTTGAACAGGCCGATGCCCCATGTGTTGTCCACCACCAGCGTGGCCCCCGCGCGGGCGGCAAGGCGGCCGAGCATGGGCACATCCTGCACCTCGAACGAATGGCTGCCGGGGCTTTCGGCAAAGATCAGGCGGGTATTGGGCTGCACCAGCGCCTGCAGTTCATCCTCGCCCGCCATGGGCGGGAAGTAGGTGACCTCCACGCCAAAGCGCCGCAGCACCCTGTCGGCAAAGCGCCGGGTGGGACCATAGACGGAATCGGACAGCAGGCAGTGATCCCCCGCCTGCAGGTAGGCCAGCAGCGGCAGCGTGCAGGCCGCAAGCCCCGATGGCACGACCTGCGCCTGGGTGCCGCCCTCGATTTCGGCAATGACCGCTTCCAGCCTGTGCTGGATGGGCGTGCCCATGGCGCCGTAAATCAGTTCCGGCCCGTAGCGGCCATGCCCGGCGCGGTCCATGGCCTCCAGACTGGAAAACAGCACGGTGGACCCGCGCCCGGCGGCGGGATTGACGAATACGCCCCTGTCGCCTTCGGGCGCATCACGCCCCATCTGGACAAGCCGCGTGGACATGTCGCGCCAGCCGCGCACGACGCGTTCAAGCAGGTCAGGCGGCACCAGCGCCATGGGATCGGTCATGTCGTCCGCCCTTACGCGCCGCACACGATGGGCGAATCAGGCGTGGACGCCCATTCCGCCCATGACCCGTCATAGACCGCGGGTTCCCCCGCGCCGGCCCCGATACTGACCAGCGCGAGCGCGATCATGCACGCGGTCATGCCGCTGCCGCATGAACATGTCACGGCCGTGCCGTCGGTCACGCCAAGGCTGGCGAATTTTTCCTTCAGCGCGTCAACCGGCAGGAAGCGGCCATTGTCATCCAGCAGTTCGGTATAGGGCAGGCTGCGCGCGCCGGGCATGTGGCCGGATTCGATCCCGGCGCGGGGTTCGGGGTCGCGGCCTTCGAACCGGCCCCGGCTGCGCGCATCCAGGATCAGCCCCGGCAGGCGGCCCTGCACGATATCCAGCACGTCGCCCGTCCCATGTAGCCGACCGTAGCGCGGGCGGCTGACAAACGGCGCGGGGGCGGCAAGGTCCGGGCCGCTTTCCAGTGGCAGGCCAGCACTTTTCCACGCGGCCAGCCCGCCTTCAAGCACCTGCACCCGTTCATGGCCGAACAGGCGCGTCAGCCACCATGCGCGCGCGGCACATGCCATGCCGTCCTGGTCATAGAAAACGATGTGTTTCGTGTTCGCCATGCCGCGTTCGGTCGCAAGGCGGGCGAAGCGGGCCTGACCGGGGATGGTGTGCGGCAGGGGGGAATCCGGGTCGGAGAACGTGTCGATGTCAAACCGCACGGCACCGGCGATATGGGCATTGGCAAAACGCTGCTGCGGGTCGAAGGCCTGTCCCGGCAGCGCCATGGAGGCATCAAGCACAAGGATGTCGCCATGCTGGATGGCCTGTGCCAGGTCGGTGGCTGAAATCAGCGGATGCATACCTTCTCCCGGTGTTTAGGAATTGCGTGTCGCACAATAAGGTGCAGCATACGGCAAGGGAACGAAAGTCCTGAACATTTGTCTTTCGTTTAATGGCAGGAGGGGATAGGCCACCGTTATGGTCGAACGTATCATGATGGGACTGATGCTGGGGGGGATCGCATTCGGCTGCGTCCTGATCCTGTATCCGTTCATGACCGCCCTGCTGTGGGCTGCGATCCTGACCTTTTCCACGTGGCCGGTGTTCATGCGGCTGCGGCGGCACATGTCGCTGCTGCCCGCGGCCCTGATCATGACGGTGCTGTGCGCGCTGGTGCTGGTGGTGCCGCTGGCCGCCGTGGTATCCAACGGCATTGCCGATGTCCCGGCGACACTGCAGTACATGGTGGACGCGGTGGGTACGCTGCACCTGCCGCCACTGCCCGCGCGCATTGCGCATATTCCGCATTTCGGCCCTGAAATTGTTGAAAAATGGCAGAAATGGTCGGTTGATATCGGCAGCATAGACCAGATCGTGCGCCCCTATGCCGGGCGCATCGGGCAATCGATCCTGACCGGCATGATGCAGCTGGCCAGCGGGCTGGCGCACCTGGCCATGGCGCTGTTCATTTCCTTTTTCTTCTGGCTGGGCGGGGATGCGCTGGGGGATACCTTTGTCGCCGTGGTGCGCAGGATCGCGGGCGTGTACGCCGACCGGATCCTGCGCATCGTGGGCCGGACCATACGTGGCACGGTGTACGGCATTCTTGGCACCGCCATCATCCAGGGCATCCTGACCAGCATCGGTTTCGCCATCGCGGGTATTTCCAGCCCCGTGCTGCTGGGGGCTGTCACCGCCTTTGTCGCGGTGCTGCCGATCGGCGCGCCGCTGATCTGGATTCCCGCCGCCGTGTTCCTGCTGCTGACCCATCATCCGGGCTGGGGCATTTTCCTGCTGCTGTATGGCACGATCATCGTATCGGGGGCGGACCATGTCATCCGGCCCATGTTCATCGCGCGCGGGGCGCAGATGCCCTACCTGCTGACGGTGCTGGGCGTGCTGGGGGGCGTGCTGACCTTCGGGGGCCTGGGCATTTTCCTTGGGCCCGTGCTGATTGGCGTGGGCTATACCCTGACTGCCGAATTCGCTGCCGGTGATCCCCGGTCCAAAGACCCCATTCCTGATGAGATACGCGAGCCGTTTATCGAACCATGACCCTAGCGCGCCCCTACCTTCGCCTGCCCTCCATCCAGCCCCGGCACGGCACCCCGCCACAGATGGACCTGACCCCGCCCGAGCGTGAGGGCGAGGCGATCAAGATCGTCAGCTGGAACCTGCTGCGCCGCATCGGGGCGACGGTGCGCGACGTGATCGACCTGATCCGCACCGAACGGCCCGACCTCATGCTGATGCAGGAAGCGACGGTGGAAATCGACACCCTGCCCACGCTGATCGGCGGGCATTACGCACGCTCCCCCCTGCCCGGCCGCATACACGGGCTGGCATGCTGGAGCCCGTGGCCCTACCGCCGCCAGCCGCTGACCTGTACCCTGCCCGCGGGCACGCTGATCCGCCGCGTGGCCCAGATTGTCGATTGCGGAACGGTGACGGTGGCCAATGTCCACCTTTCGCACGGGCAGCTGCTCAACCGCAGGCAGTTGCGCCGCGTCGTGCAGATCCTGCCGCATCAGGCCGCCATCCTGGGCGATTTCAACCAGGTCGGTCCCGCCCTGATCCGGCATTTCCATGACGTGGGGCCACGCGAACCGACGCACCGCATGGCCGACATGCTGCCCATCCGGCTGGACCGCTGCCTTGTGCGCGGCCTGACCTGTGTCGAACGCCACGTGATCGAGAATTACGCATCCGACCACCGCCCCATTTCCGTCCTGCTCAGACCCATGCGCTGACCCTGCCGGTCAGAACAGCCGCCCATGCGCCGGTATGTCGGGCCTGCGGGCATGGCAGTCGCGGCATTCATGCACCGGTCCTGCCTGCCGTCCCTGCTGCTGCAGGTTCAGGTGGCAGCCTTCGCACAGTTCATGGAACTGGTCACGGATGATGGGGGCCAGTTGCGGCGTTTCCTTGTGGCAGGCAATGCAGGTGCGGTGTGTTGCCGGCGTTACCACCGGCCTTAGGAAATCATGGTGGCAGGTGACGCAGTTATAGCCACCATGCGCGCGGTGGTGGAACACAAGGGGAATGTCCTGCCCCGTTGCGACCGTCATCCGGTGCCCTGCCACCAGCAGGGCGAACAGGCCCGCAAGCCCGACAACCGTCAGCACGGGCGCCATCGCGCGCCGCAGGGTTAATGCCGCCATAACACGAACACCACCGTTTCGAACGCACCCACGCACAGCATGATGCCTGCCAGCCTGCGGGCCAGATACGCCGTATGCAGCCGCCGCCTGCGCCCGTCGTGGCGGGCGGGCATGCGCGCCAGCAGCCAGCGTTCCCCCACCGGCAGCACGCAGGCGACCACGGCAATCCCGATGCACATCCAGACCTGCCACCACCGGGCCACATGCACCCGCGTCGCCACGACATGAAAGACCGAGGCCCCCAGCACCGCCATCGCCAGCAATGCATGTGACCGGCGGAACATCGCCGCCGTCGCATAAAGCCCACGCCGCACGCGCTGCAATGCAAGGCATGGCGTGATGACCGCCAGTAGCGCCGCCGCGGCACCGAACTGCATGCCGGGTGCGCCCGATGGCCACAGATCGTACAGTGTCTGCGGATCAACCCATATGACCATCCCGGCATGCAGCGCCACACACCCGACAAACAGCCATGCCAGCCAGCGGTGCAGGGTCAGGAAAAACCGGCCGTCAAAAAAGGGTTCGGGCAGCGGGCGTCCGGTCAGGGCAAACAGCGCAAGCAGGAAAAACAGCGCCGAAAACCCGCACAGCATGCTGCCTTCCCACGCGGTGGACAGGTGCATGACGCCGCAGGACCAGAAACACAGCAGGAAAACGCTATAGGCTGCGCATAATGGCAGGATCAGGAACATGCGACACGCGCCATATGTGGCATGGCCATAAGGGACTGCTTCAGGGAAATCTGTTGATAGAACGTAGTAAAGATTTTTGGTGACGCTGTTTTCAAAAAGCTTCGGAAGACGCTGCCTTTTTGAAAAAAGGTGGCACCCGGAAACTTTTATTGCTTATATGAAATGATAGGCATGCATGCCCACCCCTGTCAATTTGCCCCTTCCCTACAGGTAAGGCAGGAACAGCCGCGCCGCCGCATCACGCATTTTCAGCGGGAAGGACCGGCGGTCCAGGTCATGATGCGTCAGGCGCACATGGCGGTGGGTGGCGATGAAATCATCAATCATGGTCGCCAGTACCTCGTCATACGCTTCCAGGTTTATTTCAAAGTTCAGCCGCAGACTGCGCACGTCCAGATTGGAACTGCCGACAAATGACCAGTGCCGGTCCACCACCATAAGCTTGGAATGGTTGAACGGTGGCCGCGCCAGCCAGATCCGGCAGCCCGAATCAAGGAAACGCGGCAGGTTGGCCGACCGCGCCCAGTCCAGCAGGATATGGTTGCTGTGCCATGGCACGACGATATCGACCTCGATCCCGCGCATGGACGCAAGCGCAAGTGCGGTCAGGAACCGGTCATCGGGCAGGAAATATGGCGTCATGATCCGGATGCTGCGCCGCGCCAGGGTGAAGGCCTGCAGCATGGTGTATTCGATCTTTTCCAGATCCATGTCCGGACCTGCGGTCACGACGCGGCTCAGGCTGGGGCCATGGCTGTCCTGACGCGGGAAGTAGATGTCCGCCGTCAGTTCCTCGCCACGGGTAAAGGCCCAGTCACGGGCAAAAGCCTCGCTCAACTGGTGGACGATCGGGCCTTTTACTTCAAAATGCGTATCCGATACCGGGTGACGGGGATGGGATGCGGCAATGTTTTCCACGCCGATGTTCAGGCCACCCATGAAACCGGTCAGCCCGTCCACCACCAGTATCTTCTTGTGGTCGCGCATGTTGATGAACGGCATGCGCCACGGCAGCATGGAATGCATGAACCGCCCCACCGGCACGCCCGCATCATGCAGGATGCGCCCCACGCCACAGTTGAAATACCCCGACCCCACGCCATCAACCAGCACGCGCACCTGCGCGCCACGCCTGTGGGCTGCGATCAGCGCATCACAGAACTGCCGCCCGATCCGGTCATCACGGAAAATGTACGAACACATCAGCACGCTGTGCCGCGCGCCGTTGATGGCATCCAGCATGCGGGGATAGACGGTGTCCCCATCATGCAGGGGCATGATCGCGTTACCGCCCAGCAGCGGCCGGCCGGTCAGCTTGCCCACCATGGAAGCCAGCGGCGCGAACACCCCGGATTCGTCACGCCGCCATTGCGATGACATGGTGCGGCTGCGCCACGGGTGCTGTCCCGCCATGCGCCGCGCGCGCCGGTGCACGCGGTTGATGCCGAACATCAGGTACAGCGCCCCGCCCGTCAGCGGCATGAGCACGGTCACGCCAATCCAGCCGATGGACGCCCCGACATCGCGCTTGGTCAGCAGCACATGCACCACCACCGCCGTGATAATGGACACGCGCGCCAGCAGCAGGCAAAGATCCCATATGGTCAGGAAATGAAGAAGCATGTCGCACATCCTGTCGCGGCCCGCGGCGTTCCCCCATGGCCGGCAAGGCCCGGTCGTGCTGCCTGCTATATCCTACCAGCCGGGTTTTACACACCCATCTCCGCTGCGGGAAAAACAAAGCATGACAACGCGTAACGCTGCCCCTGTTCCCTTTCACCGCCAACGGCGCGGCAGGCGGGCCTGCGCGGATGGCATGGCGGCGGAACGGCTGGCGATCGCGGATATTCAGGCCCGTGGCGGACAGGTGCTGCTGCACCGTGCCCGCACGCGATGGGGGGAAGTGGATATCGTGGCGCTGCACGACGGCTGCCTGATCTTTGCCGAGGTCAAGGCCCGCCCGTCCCTGCTGGCAGCGGGAGAAGCGATCCGCCCGGCGCAGGTGGCGCGCATCACGAACGCCGCGCAGTTTTTATGCGCGGCCAACCCGCACTGGGTTTACGACAGCATCCGCTTCGATCTGTGCGCGGTGCTGCCAGGCAATGTCGTGGAATGGATACCGGACGCCTTCAGGCAGTACTGAGGGCGCTGTCCGGGATCAGGTGCGGTGGCGGGCCGCCGTGGGGTGAATATGGTGGGCCATCGTGCCATGCGGGTGATAGACGATGGTATGGACCATGGTGTGCCGCGTATGGGCCGCCGTGCTGTGATTGGCCGCCATCAGGACCGGGGCGCCATGACGACCCGCGCGGCGGGCATAGGCCACATGCCGGACCGGCGGCGGGGCCGCGGTCAGCGCACCCAGTGTCAGCCGGTCGGCTTCCATGTCCGTCACGGCGTGGGTACGGGCATGGGCGGGGGTTACGATACTGCCAACAAGACCTGCGCCAAGCAGTAACATTGTAGCAAAACGCAAGTCGCTATAGCGCATCAGGCCCCCTTGTTTTTCAAACCTGCACGAAGCTAGGCGAAAGCACGGGCGCGACGCAAGGGATCTTGTCCACAAAACATGAAACGGGCGGAACATTTCTGTCCCGCCCGTCCAGATCCACCATGATATGGCGCGTACGCACTCAGGCCGCGGCGGTGGCGATGCCCTTTTCCACCAGCAGCTTTTCCAGCTCGCCGGTCTGGTACATTTCCGTCACGATATCGCAGCCACCAACGAATTCGCCCTTGATGTAAAGCTGCGGCACCGTCGGCCAGTTGGAGAAATCCTTGATGCCCTGGCGCAGTTCGGGATCCGCCAGCACGTTTTCGGTCTTGAACGGCACGCCAAGGTGCTTGAGCACCTGCACCACGCGCGCGGAGAAGCCGCACTGCGGGAAGTTGGCGTCGCCCTTCATGTACAGCATGACGGGATTGGCGTCGATCTGCGCCTGGATGCGCTGTGCGATTGTTTCAGCCATTGTTTTCGTTTCCTGCGTTGGGGGTAAGAATCCGTGGTCAGTCCGGGGTCTGCGTCTGCAGGGCCAGGGCGTGCAGCTTGCCGCCCATGTGTCCCTGCAGCGCATTATAGACCAGCTGGTGCTGCCGCACGCGTGGCAGGCCACGAAAGGCCTCGCTCACGACACGGCAGGCATAGTGGTCCCCGTCGCCCGCCAGATCATCGATCTGGATCTTCGCGTCAGGCAGGGCTTCGCGGATATAGGTTTCGATTTCCTGTGCCGTCATTGCCATCTGGCTTAAAACTCCTGCCCTATCGGTCCATCAGTCGCGGAAAGAATTCGGAATGCACCGCGAGCAGACGTGCCTTGGATATTGTGGACCCGCTGGGCAATGTCAAACCCTGCCCGCCCGAACGGCCCAGCCTGCGGCATGGCACATCCGCCTTTGCCGCAAGGGTGGCCAGCGCCTGCCCGTCGCGCACGGCGACGACATAGCGCGACTGGTCTTCACCAAACCAGAAGGCTTCGGGCCGCATGCCCGACTGCGGCGCGTCCAGCACGCAGCCCGCCTGCCCCGCCATGACCATTTCGGTCACCGCCACCAGCACGCCACCATCTGCCACGTCATGACAGGCGATGACGGTGCCATCAAGGATCAGGCCACGCACGAAGTCACCATTGCGCCGTTCGGCCGCCAGGTCGAGTTCGGGCGGTTCCCCATCCTGCGCGCCAAGGATCTCACGCAGCCAGATCGACTGGCCAAGCTGGCCCTTCGTTTCCCCCAGCAGCATGATGTCGCAGCCATCGGGCATTTCCAGCCCGACCGCCTTGCGCACGTCCTCCAGCACGCCCAGGCCGCCAATGGCGGGGGTGGGCAGGATGGACTGTGACGTGCCATCCGGCGCGCGGGTTTCGTTGTACAGCGAGACATTGCCACTGACGACCGGGAAATCCAGCGCGCGGCAGGCGTCGCCCATGCCCGCGATGGCATCGACAAACTGGCCCATCACCTCCGGCTTTTCAGGCGAGCCGAAGTTGAGGTTGTCGGTCACCGCCAGCGGGCGCGCGCCGGTCGCGGTAATGTTGCGCCATGCCTCGGCCACGGCCTGCGCGCCACCCAGCTTCGCATTGGCGCGGCAGTAGCGCGGCGTGCAGTCGGTGGTCAGCGCCAGGCCGATTTCCGTGTCCTCGACCTTCACGATCGCCGCATCGGCCGCACCGGGACGGCGCACCGTCTGCCCGCCCACCGTGCTGTCGTACTGGTTGTACACCCATGCGCGCGATGCCAGATCGGGGCAGCCGATCAGCCGGATCAGCGCCTGTTCCACGCCCACGGGGTCGATGATCGGCTCCATCGGCTGCGGCTTCAGTGCGGGCGCCGTGGGGCGATGGTAGACCGGGGCCTGATCGGCCAGCGGGGCCAGCGGAATGTCGGCTTCCACTTCGCCCTTGTGACGGATCACGATGTTGCCGGTATCGGTCAGGTGGCCGATGACGGCAAAATCCAGTTCCCACTTGTCAAAAATGGCGCGGGCCTGTTCCGTGCGGTCGGGACGCAGCACGATCAGCATGCGTTCCTGACTTTCGGACAGCATCATTTCATATGCCGTCATGCCGCGTTCGCGCTGCGGCACGTTATCCAGGTCAAGGTCGATGCCAACCCCGCCCTTGCCCGCCATTTCAACCGACGAGGAGGTCAGGCCGGCAGCCCCCATGTCCTGAATGGCCACGATGGCGTCGGTCGCCATCAGTTCCAGACAGGCCTCGATCAGCAGCTTTTCGACAAACGGGTCGCCCACCTGCACGGTCGGGCGCTTGGCCAGCGCGTCCTCGTCAAATTCGGACGATGACATGGTGGCCCCGTGGATGCCGTCGCGCCCGGTCTTGGACCCGACATAGATCACCGGGTTGCCAACGCCTGCGGCCGCTGACAGGAAAATACGGTCCTGCCGTGCCACGCCCACCGTCATGGCGTTGACCAGCGGGTTGCCATCGTATGCGGGGTGGAAGTTGATTTCGCCCCCCACGGTCGGCACGCCCACGCAGTTGCCATAGCCGCCCACGCCGCGCACCACGCCATCAACGATACGGCGGGTCTGCGGGTTGTTGGGATCACCAAAACGCAGGGCGTTGAGGTTGGCTACGGGCCGTGCGCCCATGGTGAACACATCGCGCAGGATACCGCCCACGCCCGTCGCCGCCCCCTGATAGGGTTCGATGAAGGAGGGGTGGTTATGGCTTTCCATCTTGAAGATGGCTGCCAGCCCATGGCCGATATCGACCACGCCTGCGTTTTCACCGGGGCCGTGGATGACCCACGGGGCCTTGGTCGGCAGGGTTTTCAGGAACGCGCGTGACGATTTGTACGAGCAGTGTTCCGACCACATGACCGAGAAAATGCCCAGTTCGGTAAACGTGGGCGTGCGGCCCATGATCGACAGGACATTGCCGTATTCTTCCGCCGTCAGGCCGAATTCGCGCGCCAGTGCCGCATCAACGGGGCGCGGTGACTTTGCACTCATCCGACCAGTGCCTCCACAAGTCCCGTAAACAGGGGTTTTCCATCCTCGCCGCCCATCAGCGGATCAACCAGATCCTCCGGGTGGGGCATCATGCCGCAGATCCGCAGGTTTTCGCTGAACACGCCGGCAATGGCGTTCATGGACCCGTTGGGGTTCAGCTGCGGGTCGCCTTCATCCACGCGGCCATCTTCGGCCACGTAGCGGAAGGCCACGCGGTCCGTGTCCTCCAGCATGCGGATGGTGTCGGGGCTGGCGATGTAATTGCCATCACCATGCGCCATGGGGGTGCGGAACACATCGCCCTTCGCCCAGTGGCGGGTGAACGGCGTATCGTTACGTTCCACGCGCAGGAAGCAGTCCTGCGACAAAAAACGCAGCGCCGCGTTGCGCAGCAATGCGCCGGGCAGCAGCTGCGCTTCGGTCAGGATCTGGAACCCGTTGCACACGCCCAGGATATGCCCGCCCTTTGCCGCGAATTCGCGGATGGCGGCCATGATCGGCGCATGGGCGGCCATGGCGCCACAGCGCAGGTAATCGCCATAGCTGAAGCCGCCGGGCAGCACCACAAGGTCACAGCCCGCGGGCAGCGCCGCCTCCCGGTGCCACACCATGGCGGGCGCCCGGCCGGTCACGCCGCGCAGGGCAATGGCCATGTCACGTTCGCGGTTGGTGCCGGGGAAAACTACAATCGCCGCCTTCATTTGCTGCCGCCGCACGGATAGGATTCATGAAGTGCGGTGAACACGGCCTCCCCCGCCGGGCGGGACAGCGTGTCACGGTGGTCCTTCATCCAGCTTACGACCTTGGTGCGCAGGTCCGCCGTGGGGGTTGCGGGGGTTATGCAGAAGGCCGAGACGTCCTTGGTGTCCTTTTCGGCATTACGCTCGAACAGGTGGTCAAGGGCTCCGGAATCGGCAACGCCGGAAATATAGGCGTCACAGATGCCGGTACCGGCGGGCTTGGTGCAGAGTGAACCAAGCTGCTCGCCCGTCAGGCGCGACAGGCGCTGCGCGGATGCATGGGCTGCTGGCAGCCCGACAGCCATGATGCAGCCAAGGGCAAGAAGGCGGGCGATCTTCATCCAACGACCTCCGTTGTGAAGTCCTCGATCACAAGGTTGGCCAGCAGCGCGCGCGCCATGGCGTCGGCCTGCGCGCGGGCGCGTTCGCGGTCGGTTTCGTCAATGTCCAGTTCGATCACGCGCCCGATGCGGACTTCGCCCACATTCTTGAAATCCAGCACGTGCAGGGCGTGTTCCACCGCCTTGCCCTGCGGGTCGAGAACGCCTTCCTTCAGCATGACGGTCACACGCACCTTCATTGCATTACCTCCGGTCCCTTCATGTCGGAATTCGTGGCCTCGGGCAGGATACCCAGGCGCATCGCAACTTCCTGATATGCTTCCTCAACCTTGCCCATGTCCTTGCGGAAACGGTCCTTGTCCAGTTTCTCGCTGGTCTTGGCGTCCCACAGGCGGCAGTTATCGGGCGAGATTTCATCCGCCAGCACGATACGCATGTTGTCGCCCTCGAACAGGCGGCCGAATTCCAGCTTGAAATCGACAAGGATGATGCCGATGCCCATGAACAGGCCGCACAGGAAGTCGTTCACGCGCATGCTCAGCGCCACGATGTCTTCCATGTCATGCGGGCAGGCCCAGCCGAAGGCGGTGATGTGTTCCTCACTCACCATCGGGTCATTCAGGGCGTCGTTCTTGTAATAGAATTCGATGATCGGGCGCGGCAGGCGCGTGCCTTCCTGAATGCCCAGCCGCTTGGACAGCGAACCCGCGGCGACGTTGCGCACCACGACTTCCAGCGGAATGATCTCGACTTCGCGGATCAGCTGTTCGCGCATGTTCAGGCGACGGATGAAATGGGTGGGGATCCCGATATCATGCAGCCGCAGCATGAGGTGTTCGCTGATACGGTTGTTCAGCACCCCCTTGCCGGTGATGATGCCCTTTTTCGCGCCGTTGCCGGCGCTGGCGTCATCCTTGAAATACTGCACGAGGGTGCCCGGTTCGGGCCCCTCGAAAAGGATCTTGGCTTTTCCTTCGTAAAGCTGGCGGCGGCGGCCCATACTCGTCCTTCACATAACGCTGCGGGGACGGGCCGGGAGTGGCCCCTCCCCTGATCTGCGGGATCCGTTGTCGGCATGATCCCTGATGATGCGCATGGCATAGCAGCGATCCGGCCCGGAAGATACCATATTTACCCTGCCTGCGCGCCCGGGGCTGACAGGTTGATGGGCTGGTAGCCCACGCGGTCCGGGGCGCCGGCGGCGAAAAACCATGAATGCCGCCCGTCGCGCGCCACCCCGATGGCCGACGAACTGCAGGTGCCAAAGCCCGAACGCGGCGGGATGTTCAGCTCGCTGCCCGCGGGCAGCGAACGGTCGGACAGCAGCGTGGTCCATGCCGTCCATTGCGGCGGCACGGGACGCATGGCCGCGCGGAACCGCGGCAGGTGGCGGGCGATGCGCGGCATGGCCATGTCATCGGGGTCGGTGGTGGCGACCATGTGCACGCCGGGCGCCAGTGGCTCGACCTGTGGCTGGCCATAGCCGGGACCACGGATGAAAAAGGCGTCATCACCATCGGCCACGATCATGTTGAACGACCGCCATGCGCCCGCGTCGATCGTGGCGATATGCGCCACGGCGTCGCGCGCGGTGGGAAAACGCCCGGCCAGCAGCGGCAGCGCCCCGCGTGAGTTCTTGCCCGGCATCGGGCCAAGGCTGCCCACGCGGTTCATGATCCCCGCCACAACGCCCGCATCATTCAGCGTCAGCCACGACCCGCCCGCGACCTGGTCCTGCCCGCCCACGACATCAGGCTGCCCCGGCCAGTGCCGCCCCGGTGGCAGCCATGGCCGGTCAAGGCGTTCATCACGGTTGGCCGCCATCAGCAGCGGCCATTCCTGGGCCGGGTCGTGGGAAATGACGACTGTGCACACGCCTTGATATCCTGCTGTTGTTTGCGTCAGGCCACGGGTGGTCCGTGGGGTCAGTCCCGCGCGGGGCCGGGCTCACCAAACACGCGGCTGTAGGTATGGTCGATCTGGCGCAGGTGGGCATTGCTGTCCATGGCCGCGTCCAGCACTTCGGGCGGCACCCGGCCCGCGACCTCGGGGTCGGCGTCCAGGTTCTCGCGGAAGGTCCTTGCGCCCTTCTGGCCCAGCTTCGTCCATGTCTCCATGGCGTTGCGCTGGACGATGCGGTACGCATCCTCGCGCAGGATGCCCGCGCGCGCCAGCGCCAGCAGCACCTCGCCCGAATGCACCACCCCGCCCAGGCTGTCGATGTTGGCCTGCATCTGATCGGGATAGACCACCAGCTTTTCCATCATGCCCGCAAGCCGCATCAGCGCGAAGTCGAGGCCAATCGTGCCATCGGGGCAGATGTTACGCTCGACCGAGGAATGGCTGATGTCACGTTCATGCCACAGCGCCACGTTCTCCAGCGCCGGGATGACGTGCGCGCGCACAAGGCGCGCCAGCCCCGTCAGGTTTTCCGACAGCACCGGGTTGCGCTTGTGCGGCATGGCGGACGAACCCTTCTGCCCCTTGTGGAAGAACTCCTCCGCCTCACGCACTTCCGAACGCTGCAGGTGGCGCACTTCGGTCGCCAGACGCTCTATCCCGCTGGCGATCACCGCCAGCGCGCAGAAATACGCCGCATGCCGGTCGCGGGGGATCACCTGCGTGGACACGCCTTCGGGTTCCAGACCCAGCTTCACGGCCACGTATTCCTCAACGCGCGGGTCGATATGGGCATAGGTGCCCACCGCGCCGGAAATGGCGCAGACGGCGATTTCCGCACGCGCGCGGACCAGGCGTTCACGGTTGCGGGCGAATTCGGCATAATGCCCCGCGATCTTCAGGCCGAATGAAGTCGGCTCGGCATGGATTGCGTGGCTGCGGCCGATGGTCAGGGTATGCTTGTGTTCGAACGCCCGGCGCTTCAGCGCCGCCAGCACCGCGTCCAGATCGGCCAGCAGCAGGTCGGTCGCCTGCACCATCTGCACCGACAGGCAGGTGTCCAGCACGTCGGACGATGTCATGCCCAGATGCACGAAGCGGCTGTCCGGCCCCACCTTTTCCGCCAGCCACGTCAGGAACGCGATCACGTCGTGGCGGGTTTCGGCCTCGATTTCATCAATGCGGTCAAGGTCCGCCTGTGAAAAGGCGGCCATGGCGGCATCGCCCTTCGTGCGGATGGTCTTTGCGGCCTCGGCCGGGATCGCGCCATATTCCGCCATGGCTTCACAGGCCAGGGCCTCGATCTCGAACCAGATTCGGTAACGGTTCTCTGGCGACCAGATGGCGGCCATGACGGGGCGGGTATAGCGCGGTACCATGTTCTCGGGCTTCCTTTGCACAGATGGGCGATACGGGATCAGGCGGCCTTCCTAGCCAATTCTGCCGCGTGCGTCTCCCTTATATTCACCTATATTCACCTGTGATTCATAACGTGGCATATAACACGCGCCGGAACGGGTGTGTTTGCATGATGCGGGCGGCAAACGGCATAAAGCGATTGTGAAACCCCGCGCCATTCCCGCCGTGGCCCATTGTCCCAGGAACGTATCTGTCCATGTCCGCCATTTTTTCCGCCTCCTCCCTGTACGCACTGGCGCAGGTTGTCCTGATTGACGTGACGCTGGCGGGGGACAACGCCATCGTGGTGGGGATGGCGGTGCGCAACCTGCCGCATTCCTCGCGCCGAATCGCCATCCTGTGCGGCGTGCTGGGGGCGGCGGTCATCCGCATCTGCCTGGCGCTGGTGGCGGTCAGGCTGCTGGCCATCATCGGGCTGACGCTGGCGGGCGGGCTTCTGCTTTTGTGGGTATGCTGGCGCATGTACCGTGAAATGGGCGGCGACGCCCATGCCGAAGGGGATGCCCCCGCGCCTGCCTCGCTGCGCAACGCCATCATCCGCATCATCGTGGCCGACCTGTCCATGAGCCTTGATAACGTGCTGGCGGTGGCCGGTGCGGCGGGCGAGCACATGGGCGTGCTGGTGGCGGGGCTGGTCATATCGGTGGTGCTGATGGCGGTGGCGGCGTCGCTGATCGCGCGCCTGCTGGAACGCTATCGCTGGATTTCGTGGGTCGGGCTGCTGGTGGTGCTGGCGGTGGCGATCGAACTGATCGTCAAGGGCGGGGGCGAGGTCTGGACCCATGTGGGGAGCGGCGCATAATGCCGCGCCGGGGCCGCCCCGGTCGCGTTGCGGCATGGGGCGTTGCGGCGGGACTGGCGCTGCTGGCCACGACCCCGCTGCATGCGGCCCCTGCCGCACCGCAGGGCAACTGGCCCACGCCTGGACAGGCCGCGACCGGCAATGCCGATGATGACCCCGTCGCCGCCAAGCTGCTGGTTTACCTGCGCCTGCTGTCGGTCGGCGGCACGGCGGAGGAATACGCCACTTTCCTGAACGAAAACCCTTCATGGCCACAGCGTGCGCTACTGCTGGCGCGTTTCCAGCAGAAGCTGGCGGCCGAACCCGATGATACGGTGGCCGGCGCGTTATGCGACCGCCAGCAGTTGACGGACGTGCATGCGCTGGTGCGCTGTGCGCACGCAACGCCCCGCCCGGCCGCACTGGACAGCTGGGCGCGGGTTGCGTGGGTCAACCGCGCCGATACGCAGCCTGATGCGCAGGCCATGCTGTCCACCTTCGGCCCCGTGCTGACGCCACAGGACCACTGGCTGCGTTTCGACCGGCAGGAACGCGCGGGCAGGATTGACGCGGCAACGAAGCAGGTCGTCATGCTGGACACCATCCAGCAGCCCGTCGCCCGCGCCCGCCTGGCCTTCCGCCGCAATGACCCGGATGCCGAGGACACGCTGGCCACCCTGCCGCCCGAACAGCAGGCCGATGGCGCGCTGGTACTGGACCGCCTGCGCTGGCTGCACCATGCGCAGCGGCTGGATGAGGCCCTGGCCCTGTGGCACGAACGCGGGGTGGAAACCGAAAAACAGCAGACCCCGGCGGTTGCCGCGGTTTTCTGGCGCGAACGCGACGCGATGGCGCGCGACCTGCTGCTGGCCCACCGCACGGATGATGCGCTGTTCATGGCCGATGACAGCGCCGATACCGGGTCGGCCACCCGGTACGACGCCCTGTTCCTGACCGGGTGGATCCGGCTGGAATACCTGCATGATGCCGACCATGCGCTGGCGGATTTCACGCCACTGGCGCAGGCCGTGCCCGTCATTACCCGCAGTCGCGGGCTGTACTGGGCCGGGCGCGCGCTCTGGGCGCAGGGACGGCACGGCGCGGCAAGGGCGCAGTGGCAGCAGGCGGCGGCCCTGGCCAACACGTTTTATGGGCAGATGGCCATTGAACGGCTGGCGGGCGACAGCATGAACCAGCTGATCGTGCCCGATCAGGCGGGGCGGCAGATCCGCGGCTATCTGCTGCGCGAACGCGAACCCGCGCCCAGTGTGGCCGATTCCGTGCATTTCGACACAAGTGACCTGGCCCGCGCGGCCGAAATACTGGTGGCGTGGGGCGACCGGCACCATGCCCGTGACTTCATCCTGGCCCTTGATGCGCAGGATACCGGCCCGATGAAGCATGTGCTGGCCGCGCGCATGGCCACCCGACTGGGCATTCCCGATGCCGCCGTGATGGTGGCGCGCCTGGCGGGCAAGGACGGGCTGACGCTGGTCCATGAAGGCTGGCCGCGTGCCTATGCCCCGCCCACGTCCACCCTGCCCGCCGATGTGGAACTGGCGGTGGCGCGGCAGGAAAGCGGGTTTGACGCGGGCGTGGTCAGCCCCGCCCACGCGGTGGGACTGATGCAGCTGCTGGTCCCCACCGCGCGTGAGGTGGCGCGCAAGGCCGGGCTGAACGTGAATGTCAGCGCGGCCAGCCTGACCGACCCGCAGCTGAACATGCGGCTGGGGGCGGCGTTCCTGGCGGATATCGCGCAGCGTATGGGTGGCGCCGTGCCCTATGTGGCCGCCGCCTACAATGCGGGGCCGCACCGCACGGATACCTGGCTCATGACACTGGGCAACCCCGCGCGTGACACGCCCCAGCCGGACGCCATGCTGGACTGGATCGAGAGCATCCCCTTCGGGGAGACGCGCAACTACGTTGAACGGGTGGAGGAAAACATGGCCATTTACCAGGCAACCGATCCGGCGCTGGGCCACGGCTGATGGCGCGCCCCCTGTCCCACCTGATCGCAAGTTTTGGCGGCACGGGGTTCGCCCCGCGCGCGCCGGGCACCGTGGGGTCGCTGGCGGCCCTGATCGTGGGGGTGCCGCTGCTGGGCCACTGGATCTGGATGGCGCTGGCGGTGCTGGTGTGCACGGCGGTGGGATATCGCGCCACGCAGCTTGCCTCCAACGGGAAGGATCACGGCTGGATCGTGATTGATGAGGTCGCGGGCATGTGGCTGGCCATGTTCCCGCTCGCCCCCCTGCGCCTGTCCGCCCTGCGGTGGGCGGACGGGCTGTGGCTGCTGCTGGCGTTTGCCCTGTTCCGCCTGTTTGACATTACCAAGCCCGGCCCGGTGGGCTGGTTCGACCGCAGGCATGACGCCATGGGCATCATGGGGGACGATATCGTGGCGGGAATCATGGCAGGCATCATCCTGACAGGCATCCGTTTCCTGGCGTGATGCGTTAGGACGGGAAAGGAGACCATACCGGATGTTACCTGATACATTCCTTGCCCACATGCCCGACGCGCTGGCCCGCTTCCGTTCGGCGGGATGCCGGGTCGTCACGGCGGAAAGCTGCACCGGCGGCCTGCTGGCGGCCGCCCTGACCGAGGCCGCCGGGTCGTCGGATGTGGTGTGCGGCGGATTTGTCACCTATTCCAACAGCATGAAGGCCCATGCGCTGGGCGTGCCCGCAAAGCTGCTGGAACAGTACGGCGCGGTCAGCCGCGAAGTCGCGGCCGCCATGGCGCAGGGCGCGCTGGCCCATGCGCCGGACGCCAACCTGTCCGTCGCCATTACCGGCATTGCCGGTCCCGGCGGGGCGACAGTGGGCAAGCCGGTGGGACTGGTCTGGTTTGCCGTGGCCACCAATGGCACGGTGGATACGGTGTCCCATCTTTTCGCGGGGGAACGGTGGGATGTGCGCACGCAGGCCGTGCGCACGGCGCTGGCCCTGCTGCTGGACCATGCGGGGCGGCTGTCGGCGGAATAGCCGCTGCTTCAGAAAGCGTTAGTATCCGGCAACCGTGCTGCCCGTTTCAGGCACGCGGATGACCGGTGCGGTCTGGCCCGTGCCCTCGGCCTGCACCGGGTGGCCGGAGCTGGCGACGGGAGCGGCAGGCGCGGTCTTGAGTGACGCACGGGCCTTCTGCAGGCTCTGGTCATTCAGGTCGGCGGTTTCCGCATCACTGGCGGCAACGGATTCCCGGCTGGCGTGATGGGACGACGCGGGCGCTGCAGACGCAGGCTGCGCCATGCACAGCAGCACGCCCCCTGCCATGGCGGTCATAATGATTTTCATGATGGGTATTTCCCTGTCCGGTTTTACGTAAGGGGGATGTCAGGCGTTCCCGGCCTTGGCCGGGCCAACGGGTTGCGCAGGTGCCGCAACGGCGGGCGGCGGCCCGTAGATGTCACGCGCCCGACGGATGAAGGCCGAAACCATAAGCCGCACCGCTTCGTTGAACACCACGCCGATCGCCGCCTGCAGCAGGCGGGAGCGGAATTCGAAATCCACGAAGAAATCAACCAGGCAGCCACGCGGTTCCGGGGTGAAGGTCCACACGTTGTTCAGGTAACGGAACGGTCCCTTTTCATAACTGACGCGGATGGTGCCGGGCGCTTCCAGCAGGACACGACTGGTGAACGTCTCCCGGAAGGGACCAAAGCCAATGGTCAGGTCAGCCACCAGTTCATCCGCCGTGCGGGTACGCACGCGCGCACTGGTGCACCACGGCAGGAACTGGGGGTATTTCCCGACGTCGGCCACCAGGTCAAAAAGCTGGCTGGGGGTATAGGCGATAAGCCGACGTTCGGCATGGGTGGGCATCACTTCATCTCCGTTGCGCCACGTTCTGTCCGCAGGCGTTGTTCACGTGCGGCGCGCAATTCCGCAAAATCAGAATCCGCATGGTACGACGACCGTGTCAGTGGCGAGGAACTGACCTGCAGGAACCCCTTTACACGGGCCATGCCTGCATAATCGGCGAATTCATCGGGCGTTACGAACCGGGCCACCGCAGCATGCTTCACTGTTGGTTGGAGATATTGTCCCAGGGTGATGAAATCAACGTCCGCAATCCGCAGGTCATCCATGACCTGAAGTATTTCGGCCCGTTCTTCCCCCAGCCCCAGCATCAGCCCCGATTTGGTGAAGATGGACGGGTCCAGCCGCTTCACGTCATCCAGCAGGCGCATCGACTGGTAATACCGCGCGCCGGGCCGGATGGTGGGATACAGCCGGGGCACGGTCTCCAGGTTATGGTTGAATACATCAGGCCGCGCGGCCACCACCACCTCCAGGCTGCCGGGCTTGCGCAGGAAGTCGGGGGTCAGGATTTCAATGGTGGTATCCGGGGCGGCCGCGCGTATGGCCGCGATCACGCGCGCGAAGTGATGCGCGCCACCATCGGGCAGGTCGTCACGGTCCACCGATGTTATGACAACGTGCCGCAGGCCCAGCTTCGCCACCGCATCGGCCACGCGCTGCGGTTCATCCGCGTCCAGCGCATGCGGCAGGCCCGTGGTGACATTGCAGAACGCGCACGCACGGGTGCAGATTTCGCCCATGATCATCATGGTGGCGTGGCGCTGGGACCAGCATTCACCGATATTGGGGCAGGCTGCTTCCTCGCACACCGTGACCAGCTTGTTGTCGCGCATGAGCTTGCGCGTCTCGTGATAGGTCGGGTGGTTGGGCGCGCGCACGCGGATCCATTCGGGCTTGCGCGCGATGGGGTTGTCGGGCCGGTGTGCCTTTTCCGGGTGCCGCTGTGCGGCCTCCCCTTTCTTCCGGTGATCGATCATCAAACGCACGGACATGACGCAAAAATTCCCGTAAACAGGCAGATAACCAGAAGTGTAACGCCTGCCCCACCACGTCAAGCGTTCTTGCCACCTTCGCCCCGGCCGGGGATCACAACCGCACGATCAGCCCGGCCATCCCCTGCGTTTCAGACAACAGAAAGTTTCTGGTGAAGCTTCTTGCAAAAAGCTTCAGGGAACGCCGCCTTTTTGAAAAAAGGCGGCGCCCAAAAAAAATTCCCCTTTTTTATCAATCAGATATGCAGTGCCCCGTCATAGGCCGCCAGCACCGCTTCGTGCATGGTTTCCGATATGGTGGGATGCGGGAAGATGGTTTCCTTCAGTTCCGCGTCCGTCAGTTCCCCGGTGCGGGCAATGACGTAACCCTGGATCATCTCGGTCACTTCGGCACCGACCATGTGGGCGCCCAGCAATTCACCGGTGGCGTCGTCAAATATGGTCTTGACCATGCCCTCCGGCTCCCCCATCGCAATCGCCTTGCCATTGCCGATGAAGGGGAAGCGCCCGATACGCAGCTTATGACCCGCAGCCTTCGCCTTTTCCTCTGTCATGCCAACCGATGCCACCTGCGGGCGGCAATAGGTGCAGCCGGGAATGTTCAGCGGGTGGATCGGGTGGACGGTGCGGCCCGCGATCTGTTCGGCCACCATCACGCCTTCATGGCTGGCCTTGTGCGCAAGCCACGGGGCGCCGGCGATGTCGCCAATGGCATACACCCCCTTTTCCCCCGTGCGGCAATAGGGATCGACCTTGATATGGGTGCGGTCCACTTCGATCCCGGTGCCCTCCAGGCCGATATTCTCGACATTGCCGACAATGCCGACCGCCGAGATCACGCGTTCCACCATGACCTGCTGCACCTTGCCGCCCACGGTCACGTCAATGGTGACGGCATTGTCGCCCTTGCGGATCGCGCCCAGCTTCGCCCCGGTCAGGATCTTCATCCCCTGCTTTTCCAGCGCCTTGCGGGCAAAGGCGCTGATTTCCGCATCTTCCACCGGCAGGATGCGGTCGGCGACTTCCACAATCGTCACCTCCGCGCCCATGTTGCGGTAGAAGGAGGCAAATTCGACCCCGATCGCCCCTGACCCGATCACCAGCAGGCTGCGCGGCAGTTCCCCGGGCACCATCGCCTCACGATAGGACCAGACCAGCTTGCCATCGGGTTCCAGACCCGGCAGCACGCGGGCACGCGCGCCCGTGGCCACGACCACGTTGGGCGCGGTCAGGGTGGCGGTTTCCTTCCCATCCACGCTGACCGATACCTTGCGCTGTCCGCCCGCAGTACCCGCCAGCCTGCCAAAGCCGTTGATGACCGTGACCTTGTGCTTTTTCAGCAGGTGCGCGACACCGGCGGAAAGCTGGGCCGCGACATTGCGTGACCGCTTGATGACCCTGGCGAAGTCAAAGCGCACATTGTCCGCCGCAAACCCGAATTCGCCAAGGTTGTGCAGCAGGTGGTTGATTTCGGACGCGCGCAGCAGCGCCTTGGTCGGGATACAGCCCCAGTTGAGGCAGATGCCCCCAAGCTGGGCGGCCTCGACCACCGCGACCTTCAGCCCAAGCTGGCCCGCGCGGATGGCCGCGACATAACCGCCCGGCCCGCCGCCGATGATAATGACATCAAATTGCGTGGTGCTCATCAGACCGTTTCCTCAGACCACAAGGCTCATGGGGTTTTCGACCACGTTGCGGAAGGCTGATACCCATTCCGCCGCCAGCGCGCCGTCCACCACGCGGTGGTCAACCGACAGGGTCACGGTCATGACGGTGGCGATGGTGATTTCATCCCCCTTCACCACCGGCCTGCGCTCACCCGCCGCAATGGCCAGGATACCGGCCTGTGGCGGGTTGAGGATGGCGGAAAACGCCTTCACCCCATACATCCCCATGTTGGAGATCGAGAACGTGCCGCCCTGGAATTCCTCCGGCTTCAGCTTGCCCGCGCGCGCGCGGGTGGCCAGGTCGCGGATTTCGGTGCTGATCTGGCGCAGGCCCTTGGTGTCGGCACGGCGCACGATGGGCGTAATCAGCCCGTCGGGGATGGAGACGGCAACAGAAATATCCACGTCGTCATATACCAGCGTCGCATCATCGCTGTACGCCACGTTCACCTTCGGCACGCGGCGCAGCGTAAGGGCTGCGGCCTTCACCAGCATGTCGTTGACGGAAATCTTGTACGCGCCCGGCCCCTCGGCGGGGGATGCGGCGTTCAGCTGCCTGCGCAGCGCCATCAGCGCGTCAAGCTGCACATCCATTTCCACATAGAAATGCGGAACGGTGGTCTTGGCTTCCGTCAGCCTGCGCGCGATCACCTTGCGCATGGTGGAATGCGGCACGCTTTCATACCCGGCACCAGCCTCCACCGGGGCCACCGCCGGGGTTGCGGGTTTCGGCGCGGGGGCCGGGGCCTGCGGTGCGCTGGCGGCCTGTTCCACGTCCCGGCGCACGATGCGGCCGTTGGGGCCGCTGCCCTTCAGCGTGGACAGGTCAATGCCCTTGCCTGCCGCGATCCGGCGCGCCAGCGGGGAGGCGAAAACCCGCTTCCCCGTGCCCGCCGGGGCGGCCTGCGGCGCGGGGGCCGCGCTGGCCGCGGCAGGTGCCGCCGTCGCCACGGGGGCCGGAGCCGCCGCCGGGGTCGCAGGGGCGGACACGGCGGTGTCAGGCACACTTTCGCCTTCGGCCACCAGTATGCCGATGGGGGTGTTGACGGCGATGCCTTCCGTCCCTTCCGGGATCAGGATACGGCCCAGCACGCCTTCATCCACGGCCTCGACTTCCATCGTGGCCTTGTCGGTCTCGATTTCCGCAATCACGTCGCCTGCGGCAATCGCCTCGCCTTCCGCCTTGACCCAGCGGGCCAGCTTGCCTTCCTTCATGGTGGGCGACAGGGCGGGCATCAGGATGTTGATGGACATCGTGCGATCCCCCTTCACACAACCTGCCGGACGGCATTGATGATCCAGTCCGGGTTGGGCAGCGCGAGTTTTTCAAGGTTGGCGGCGAACGGCATGGGCACATCGGCCCCGGCCACGCGCACCGGTGGCGCGTCAAGGTAGTCAAAGGCGTGTTCGATCACCTGCATGGCGATTTCCGCGCCAATGCCCGCGAACGGCCAGCCTTCTTCCACCGTGACCAGGCGGCTGGTCTTCTTCACGCTGTCCACCACGGTCTGGGTATCCAGCGGGCGGATGGTGCGCAGGTTGATGACCTCGGCCTCGATCCCCTGCTCCGCCAGTTTCGCCGCCGCTTCCAGCGCCGTGCCCACCATGATGGAGAAGGTGACGATGGTCACGTCCGTGCCCGCGCGCTCGATCTTCGCCTTGCCGATCGGCAGGATGAAGTCCTCATCCACCGGACAGGGGAAACGCTGTCCGTACAGGATTTCGTTTTCAAGGAAGATGACCGGGTTGGGATCGCGGATGGCGGCGCGCAGCAGGCCCTTGGCGTCCGCTGCCGACCAGGGCGCCACCACCTTCAGCCCCGGCACATGGCCGTACCAGCTTGCGTAACACTGCGAATGCTGCGCGCCCACGCGGGCAGCCGCGCCATTGGGGCCACGGAACACGATGGGGCACGACATCTGCCCGCCCGACATGTAGCGCGTCTTGGCGGCGGAATTGATGATCTGGTCAATGGCCTGCATGGCGAAGTTCATGGTCATGAACTCGACAATCGGCTTGAGCCCGGTCAGCGCGGCGCCGATGGCCATGCCGGTAAAGCCCTGTTCGGTAATGGGGGTGTCGATCACCCGCTTTTCGCCAAACTGGTCCAGCAACCCCTGCGAGACCTTGTACGCGCCCTGGTACTGGGCCACTTCCTCACCGATCAGGAACACGTCCCCGTCCCGCGCCAGCTCGGCGGCCATGGCGTCGCGCAGGGCTTCGCGCACGGTAATCTCGGCGGTTTCGCCCCAGTCCTTTTCCGGCTGGGCGGATACGGGCGGCGCGCTGGGGGCGGCTGGCGTCGGGCCACAGGACGGCGATGCGGCAGGGGCCGCAGCCGCACCGGCAGCCGCCGCGCCGGGGGCAGCAGTGGCAGGCTGCGCGTCCGCGTCCTCACCTTCGGCCAGCACGATGGCGATGGGCGTGTTGACGGCCACGTTTTCCGTCCCCTCGGGGATCAGGATGCGACCCATGATGCCTTCATCCACGGCCTCGACTTCCATCGTGGCCTTGTCGGTCTCGATTTCCGCAATCACGTCGCCAGCCGCAATGGCCTCGCCCGGCCTGCGCAGCCAGCGTGCCACCTTGCCCTCCTTCATCGTGGGGGACAGGGCGGGCATGAGTATTTCTGTTGCCATCTTTAATTCAGCTTCCTACCAGAATGTCCGTCCACAGTTCCGAGGGATCAGGCTCGGGACTGGTCTGGGCAAACTCCGCCGCGTCAAGCACGACCGCCTTGACCTTGTCATCCATCGCCTTCAGGTCGCTTTCGGCAACGCCGCGTTCCAGCAGTTCGCGGCGCACGCGGTCGATGGGGTCATGGTTCTTGCGGATTTCGTCCACTTCCGAACGCTGGCGGTATTTCGCCGGGTCGGACATGGAATGGCCACGGTAGCGGTAGGTATCGACCTCCATCAGCACCGGGCCCTTGCCCGCGCGGCAATGCGCCACGGCTTCGGCCGCGGCGGCCCGCACGGCCTCGACATCCATGCCATCGACATACATGCCCGGAATGCCCCACGGTTCCCCATTACGCCACAATGCCTTGGACGCGGAGGAACGTTCGACACTGGTGCCCATGCCGTAACGGTTGTTTTCCAGCACGAACAGGCAGGGCAGCTTGTGGAGTGCCGCAAGGTTGAAGCTTTCGTAAACCTGCCCCTGGTTCGATGCGCCTTCACCATAATACGTGACCGAGACTTCGTCCGTGCCGCGGTACTTGTTCGCGAACGCAAGCCCGATCCCCAGCGAGACCTGCGCGCCGACAATGCCATGCCCGCCATAGAAATGCTTCTCGGAGGAGAACATGTGCATGGACCCGCCCTTGCCGTGGGAATAGCCGCCCTCACGCCCGGTCAGTTCCGCCATCACCCCGCGCGGGTCCATGCCGGCGGCCAGCATCTGCCCGTGGTCACGGTAGGAGGTGATGATCTTGTCCCCCTGCTTCAGCTCCATCTGGATCCCGACCACGACCGCTTCCTGCCCGATATACAGATGGCAGAAACCGCCGATCAGCCCCATGCCATACAGCTGGCCCGCGCGTTCTTCAAACCGGCGGATCAGCACCATCTGGTAATAGGCTTCCTTCAGGTCGGCCTCGGTCATGGTCCGGCTGTTATGTCCACCGGACAGGCCGGGATCTGTCTCGTTACTCATCAAACGTCCTCAGGTTCATGTTTCCTGCGCCGTGCCGGTGCGGGCACGGCAATCGGGGCCAGCGCCGAAAACCGGCATGCCGTCATGGTGTGACGGCACGGTCATAAGTACCCGACGCCCCGCCGGATTTATGGATCACGTGTATCTGACCGATTTCCATGTCCCGTTCCACCGCCTTGCACATGTCATACAGCGTCAGAGCCGCGACGGAGGCCGCGGTCAGGGCCTCCATCTCCACCCCGGTCGGCCCGGTGGTGCGCACGCGGGCGGTGATCTCGATCCCCTCGCCCGCCGTATCGGGTGTCAGCTCCACCTTTACCGATGATATGGCCAGCGGATGGCACAGCGGGATCAGGTCCGACGTTTTCTTGGCCGCCATGATGCCCGCGATGCGCGCGGTGGCCAGCACGTCGCCCTTTGGCATCTCCCCCGACAGGATCATGGCCAGCGTCGCGGGGCGCATCCTGATATGCCCGTGCGCCACGGCTTCGCGCCGCGTATCGGGCTTGGCCGAGACATCGACCATGACCGCATGCCCCGCCGCATCAAGGTGTGACAGGCGCGTGCCCGTCATGGCGCGGCGCTGTCCGCCGGCGCGTCCGGCGCGGTGCCCAGCAGGGCATGCACGGCGGCCCCCACGTCCTCATGCCGCAGCAGGCTTTCCCCCACCAGGAAGCCCGATGCGCCAACGGCGTTCAGCTTCACCACGTCGGCATGGGTGCGGATGCCGCTTTCGGATACGATGATCCGGTCAGGCGGCACCAGCGGGGCCAGGCGGCAGGTGGTTTCAATATCGGTCTGCAGCGTTTTCAGGTTGCGGTTGTTGATGCCGATCAGCGAGGTATCAAGGGCAAGGGCGCGGTTCAGTTCGCCCTCGTCATGCACTTCCACCAGCACGTCCATGTCCAGCCCGCGCGCGATGTCCAGCAGTTCGGCCGCTTCCGCATCGGTCAGGATCGCCATGATCAGCAGGATGCAGTCCGCCCCGATCAGGCGGCTTTCATGCACCTGCCACGGGTCGATGATGAAATCCTTGCGCAGCAGCGGCAGCTTGCACGCCTCACGCACGCGCGTCAGGTCTTCCGCGCAGCCGTGGAAGCACGACCCTTCCGTCAGGACCGAAAGGCACGCGGCCCCCGCCTTTTCATATTCCTGCGCGATCACGGTCGGTTCGTAATCGGGGCGCAGGATACCGGCGGATGGCGACGCCTTCTTGATTTCCGCGATCAGCCCGATCTGGTGATCGGCGGTCTTCTGCTTCAGCGCCTGACCGAAGCCGCGCGGCGGCGTGGTCACTTCGCGCGCGCGCGCCGTGATTTCCTTCAGCGGGGTGACCTTGGCACGCTGCGCCACGTCCACCCGGGTCCGTGCACAGATGCGTTCCAGAACATCGGGAATGCTGTCCACATCCGCCGGCTGGACACTACCTGTCTGGGGGGGGGTCATTGGCGTGTCGTTCATTTTCTACCCTGTTACTCTGTTTGGCATGTCCGCCCGGAAATTCCGGACAGCCTCCAGCACGGCCGCGACCGCACCCTTATCAAGCGCATCGGCCGCAAGGCCGACATTCGCGCGTAGGACGGCATGATCGATTGCGCCGCCCCGGATAATACTGTCGCCCCGCCCCGCCACGTGCAATGCCACCGCGGCATTCAGCAGCACGGTATCACGATAGGCACCGCGCGCGCCCTGCGCCAGCGCGCGCAGGGCCGCGGCATTATGCGCGGGCGCGCCACCGGCAATGGCCGAAATCGGCGCGGGCGCAAGCCCCGCCTGCCCTGCATCCACGATCAGGGACATGACCTGCCCGTCTTCAAGGATGGTGGCATGGTTGGGACCGGCCAGGGTCAGTTCGTCAATGTACCGCCCCGCGCCGCAATCCCCGCATATGGCCCATACGCGCGCCGACCCGGTCGCCTGCAGTGTCCGGACCATGGGGGCCAGCCAGTCGGGGGAAAACACGCCCACCATCTGCCGCGCAACCCCCGCGGGGTTACACAGCGGGCCAAGCAGGTTGAAAATGGTGCGAAAGCCCAGCGCGCGGCGCACCGCCCCCACATGCCGCATGGCGGGATGGTGATTTGTGGCGGCAAGGAAGGCCAGCTTATGCTCCGCCACCATGGCACCGATATGCCCGTGGTCCACCGGCAGCGGCACACCCAGTTCCAGCAGCACGTCCGTCGCCCCCGAGCGCGAGGACAGCGCGCGATTGCCATGCTTGACCACCGGCACCCCCAGGGCGGCCAGCACGAACGCCACGGCGGTGGACACATTCAGCGTGCCCAGCCCGTCGCCCCCCGTGCCGCATACGTCAATCGCCCCCGGCGGCATGCCGGGCACCGCCACCATGCGCGCGCGCATGGCGCGTACGGCGGCTTCCAGTTCGGTCACGGTTTCCCCGCGCATGTGCAGCGCGGTCAGGAAGGCCGCCAGCCCGCCCGCGGGCACAAGCCCGTCCATGATCTGGTCAAAGGCCACCTGCGCCATAGCCGCATCCAGCGCACGGCCCGCCAGCGTCCAGTCCAGTATTTCGCGGAATTCCGGCGTCATGGCCGCAGCCGCGGGCACAGTGGCGCCCGGCCCGGCTGCCGTCGTGGCATCGGCGTCCGGCATCCCGCCCGCAGGCGCGCGGTTACGCAGTTCGGCTTCCAGTTCCACCGGGTCGGACAGGATGCGGCCCTGGATGTACAGCCCGGTCAGGAAGGCGATGGCGGGAATTTCTTCCATCGCGCCCGCCTTGATGGCATCCAGCGCGGCCTTGACCTGTTCAGGCGCCACGACTTCGCCGCCCGCGACACGTCCCGGAAGATCGCGGAACGTGGTGCTGGCGGCCGAGGCGCTGTCCCTGCTGCTGGCCATCGCCGTTCAGGCGGCCTTGCGCGGCGTGTTGGTGCCGCGTGCGATGGACAGGAAATTGGCCATGATTTCGTGGCCGTATTCCGATGCAATGCTTTCGGGGTGGAACTGCACGCCAAAGATCGGCAGCGTCGCGTGCCGCAGGCCCATGATGACCCCGTCGGACGTATGCGCGGTCGCCACCAGCGTATCGGGCAGGCTGTCGGGATCAACCGTCAGGCTGTGGTAACGGGTGGCGTTGAACGGGTCGGGCAGGCCGGCAAAGATATCGGTCCCGTCATGGTACACCGGCGAGACCTTGCCATGCATCGGCACGGGCGAACGCACGACCCTGCCGCCAAAGACCTGACCGATGGCCTGATGGCCAAGGCAGACGCCAAAGACTGGCACCTTTCCCGCCGCCGCCGCGATCAGGTCACAGCAGATCCCGGCCTCGTTCGGGGAACAGGGGCCGGGTGAAATGACAATCGCTTCCGGCTTCAGCGCCAGCGCGTCGTCCACGCTGATCGCATCGTTGCGGTATACTTCACACGTTTCCCCCAGATCGCCCAGGTAGTGAACGAGGTTGAACGTGAAGCTGTCATAATTGTCGATCAGAAGGATCATGGGCGTATCATGGCTTTTCCGCTGGGCCGGGTCAAACCTTCTGGCATGGCCTGGCATGTCTTGCCGTTCCTTACCATGTACGCAGGGGTCATGAAATCACCTTGCGAAATGTTTCAGGTCCCTGCCATTGAAACGGGCCGCAAACCCGGAGATGTTCCTGGTGAAGCTATTTTCAAAACGCTTCAGGAAAGAACGCCGCCTTTTTTGAAAAAAGGCGGCGCCCAAAAACTTTCGTCCCCGTTTACGGGGCATCTCCCGTGGCGAAGCGCACCGCCTCCTCCGCCGCGCGGAACAGGGCGCGGGCCTTCTGGCGGGTTTCCTCATATTCCGCGTCGGGCACGCTGTCGGCCACGACGCCACAGCCCGCCTGCACGTACATCCGCCCGTCCTTGACCACCGCCATGCGCAGGCCGATGCAGGTATCCATGTCCCCATCCGGGCCGAAATAGCCGATGCACCCGGCATAGGTGGCGCGCCGGGTCGGCTCGACCTCGTCAATGATTTCCATGGCGCGGATCTTGGGCGCACCGGTCAGGGTGCCGGCGGGGAAGCCCGACATCAGCGCGTCCAGTGCCTCAAGGTCGGGGCGCAGCGTTCCCTCCACATTCGACGAGATGTGCATGACATGGCTGAAACGTTCGATCACGAACTGCTCCGTCACCTTTACCGAACCCAGTTCGCACACCCTGCCCACGTCGTTGCGGCCAAGGTCGATCAGCATCAGGTGCTCGGCGCGTTCCTTGGGATCGGCCAGCAGTTCGGCCTCCAGCGCCAGATCCTCCACTGTCGTGCGGCCACGCGGGCGGGTACCGGCCAGCGGGCGCACGGTCATGGTGCCTTCGCGCAGGCGCACCAGGATTTCGGGCGAGGACCCGACAAGACTGAACCCGTCCAGGTCAAGGTAGAACAGGAACGGTGCCGGGTTGATCCGCCGCAGCGCGCGGTACAGCGCGAATGGCGGCAGGGTGAAGGCCGCGCTGAAACGCTGGCTGGGCACGATCTGGAATGCGTCCCCCGCCGCGATATAGTCCTGCAGCCTGCGCACCACGTTGCAGAATTCCTCCCGCGTCATGGTGGATTGCGGCACGGGGGCCGCGATCTCGCCCGCTGGCCCGTCAGGCAGTTCAACCGGGGTGGACAGCGCCGCGCGGGCCTGCTGCAGGCGGTCCTGTGCCGCATCCCACACGGCTTCGGCTGTCTGGCCCGGCATGGGACGCAGGGGGGCGGCCAGCAGCAGTTCGTCACGCACCGTGTCGAATATCGCGAACAGGCCGGGCCGGATCATGATGCCTTCGGGCAGGTCGAGGTCATCGGCCGGCATGTCGGGCAGGTGTTCGACCTGCCGGATCATGTCATAGCCGAGGTAGCCGAACACGCCGCCGGTCATGGGCGGCAGCCCTTCGGGCAGGTCCATGCGGCTTGCGTGCAGGATGCGGCGCAGGGACACCAGCGGCGCGTCTGTTTCAGGTACGAAGGCATGGGTGGCGGCTGCCGGGTCGGTGCATACGCTGGCCCGCCCGTCATGGCAGCGCCAGATCAGGTCGGGCAGCAGGCCGATGACCGAATATCGCCCGCGCGACGTACCGCCCTCGACACTTTCCAGCAGGAAGGCGTTATGCCCGCCATTGCCGCCGCCATGGCTGCGCGCAAGGCGTGACAGCCGCAGGAAGGCGGCCACCGGCGTCAGCAGGTCCGCAGGCTCCACCCGCCATGCCACGGTACTCCTGCCCGCGCGCAGGTCGGCCAGGGCCGCCTCGCGCCGGGCGGCATCAACGGGCCGGAAGGAGGGGCGTGGGGCGTGTGCTGTCACTGTGCTGTTCCCGTGTTCTGGCTGCCTGTTACCTCCGCCATGACCGCATGGATGGCGGAATTGTTCGGCCTGGGCTTCACCACGCCTTCCAGCGCGTTGCCGTAGCCCATTTCGATATCATCGCCCATCGACTGGGTCAGGCCCGCGCGCACGCGGTCATACAGGTTCTTCTGCGTGGCCGGGTCGGGGTGGTTGATGGCCGTAAGCGTCGCGACGACGTAAGAATCCCCCGCCTCCGTCATCACGCTCTGCCCGGGCTGGGTCAGGCGGAAGATCAGGGCAGCGACCTCACGCGGGATTTCCGGCGCGGGCTGCATGGGGGAAATCGGCTGGCTGTGTTCCAGCCCGGCAATGGCGGGGCTGACATGGCCCAGACCGCCCTGCCCCTGTGCCTGCGTGTAATACGCGGTGGCCTGCTGGTCGGCCATGTGGCGGCGGGCATCGGCCATCCAGGCCTGCGCCACGCGTGGACCGGCCTCATCCAGCGTCAGGGCATGGCCCGGGGTCACGCCGTCAACCGATACCGCGTACCACATGCCATCCGGCCCCTGCACCAGTTCGGGGTTCGCCCCCTTCGCCTGTGAAAAAATGCGCGCCACGATCGCCTGCCGTGCGGCATCACTGCCCGGGATTGGGGCGGGCGTGCCGTCATGTGTCAGGCCGGATGCATCCACATCACCCGATACGGCGGCAGCCCCCAGATCGGTCGGGATGGAATCCAGCCCGCCACCGGCAATGGTGTCCTGCAGCTTCTGCACCCGGTCGGCCAACAGCGCCTGCGCGCGGGAATGGGCGATCTGGTCATGCAGCGCCTGTCGCACCTCCCCGAACGGGGTGGCGTGGGCGGGGGTGACGCCGGTTACGCGAAAGACGACCCAGCCGCCCTCGCTCCTGATCGGTCCCTGTGTCGCGTTGGCGGGGGCGGCAAAGATCTGCTTGCCAAGGTCGGCGGAAGGCACGTCGCTGACCTTCATGCCCGGCAGTTCGACCGCGGCCGCGTCCTTGCCCGCGCTTTTCTGAACCTGCGCCCATGCGCTACCGTCCGTCCACTGCGCGCGCAGGGCCGTGGCGCGGGCTTCGGTCGGCACGGTCACGATCTGCACGTCACGGCGTTCGGGCGCGTTGAAGGTCTGGGCCTGCGCGTCATACGCCTTGTGCAGGTCATCATCCGAAATGGCGATCTGGCGACCGATCGTATCCGCCGACAGCACGACAATGCGGGCATGGCGGAATTCGGGTGCGACGAATTCCCACGGGTGGTTGGCATGGTAGCGCGCAAGCTGGGCTGCCGTGGGGGTGGCCGCGGGCTGCTGGCTGTCAAACGGCACGCGCACCAGGTCGATGGTGCGGGTCTGGGCTTCGAAATCGAACAGGCGGCGGGCCATCACGCCGGGCACGGTGGCGCCATCGCGAATCGGCTGCAGCAGCACGCGCGAGGCCTGTTCCTGCCGCACCAGGTCAACCAGCCGCCCTTCGGACATGCCGGTGCGGCGCAGGCGGTCATTGAACAGCGCACGGTCGAACTGCCCGTCACGCCCCTTGAACGCGGGAATGGAGAAGATTTCGTCACGCACCACGGAATCGGGCACGATCAGGCCGTGGCGGTCGGCCGCTTCGGCAATTTCGGCCTGCAGCACAAGGCGGGTCAGCACCTGCTGGGCGATCTGTTCGCGCGTGGCGGCCGGGATCTGTGACGGATCGGACAGGTGCATGGACTGCGCGACCTGCGGCATTTCGGACTGCAGCGCGTTCTGGTACGACTGCACCAGGATGGGGCGGTCACCCACGCGGGCCACGACATCGGCGCGTTCGGTGCCGATGTTCATCAGCACGTCGCCCACGCCAAACCCGATGAAGGCAAGGAAAAACAGCCCGGCGACGATGCGGCCCACCCATGAATCGACAAACACGCGATACAGAAAAGATAGCATGAAAAACCCTGCGCCAGCACCAAGACAAAGCCGGATGGAACAGGGCGTGCGCACCATGCGCACCCGTACGGGCGCCCTGTTTTCCGGTCGGGCACCATACGGTCACGCCAGCGGTTTGACCAGCACAAGGATGCACGCACGCCCGCGATGCGGCGCATGCGGGTTGCAACCGGGGTCACGCCATGGTGTAGGCTGCACCCCCATGACAACCATGCCACGCGCCGCGCAGGCGGTGCGCCACGGCATGGGCGCAGGAGTGGAAACATGAAGCAGATAATTGTCGGCAACTGGAAAATGAATGGCCTGAGCGCGGATGCCGACGCGCTGGTGGACGGGCTGGCTGCGGAACTGGCCACGCTGTCCCCCCGGGCCGATGTCGTGGTCTGCCCGCCGTTCACGCAGCTGGCCCGCCTTGCGCCAAAGCTGAAGCAGGCCGGGATCAGGCTAGGCGCGCAGGACTGCCACAAGGATAAATCCGGTGCCCATACCGGCGACATTTCCGCCCCCATGCTGGTGGACCTGGGGGTGGAATACGTCATCCTGGGCCATTCCGAACGCCGGGCCGAACACCATGAGCTGGATGAGACCGTGCGCGAAAAGACGGTCGCCGCCATGGCGGCGGGCCTGACGCCCATCGTCTGCGTGGGCGAAAACGACGACCAGCGTTCGTCCGGGGATTCGCAGGCCACCGTGGGCTGGCAGCTTGAGGGGTCCCTGCCGCAGGGGTTCAGGGGGATTGTCGCGTACGAACCGATCTGGGCCATCGGCACGGGACAGGCCGCGTCACAGCAGGATATTGCCGACATGGCCGCCTTTATCCGCGCCGAACTGGTGCGGCAGTTCGGGGATGGTGGCAAAACGATCCAAATCCTTTATGGTGGCTCCGTCAATGAACGCAATGTCACCGATATCCTGCCTGTCGAACACGTGGACGGGGCGCTGGTGGGCAGTGCCAGCCTGAAGGCCGACGCCTTCGTGCCGCTTGTCCGCGCCGCCCGCGCTTCGTGATTGCCGCCCGGCGGACGGGGATCTACTGGAAAGACGCATGATCACAGTTCTTCTTCTACTGCACCTGTTCGTCACCATCGCGCTGATCGGGACCATCCTGATCCAGCGCAGCGAGGGCGGTGGCCTTGGAATCGGCGGGTCCCAGGGCATGGGTTCCTTCATGTCCGGGCGCGGGACGGCAACGCTGCTCACGCGTTCGACCGCCGTGCTGGGCACCGCCTTCATGGTGCTGTCGCTGACGCTGGCGGTCATGAACCGCGGGGCATCGACCGGTGCGGGGCATGATATCCTGGCCCAGCCGCCCGGCCCGGCCGCACCCGCCACAACACCCTGATATCAGGCGGTTTTTCACAGAAACAACCAACGCCCCCGCACGCTGTGCCGGGGCGTTTTCCATTTTTTCGGCCCGTAGCGCGTCGTAGCCTTTGCAGCGCGGGCGCAAGCTGTGTAGAAAGGCCATCCATGACGCGGTTTGTATTCATCACCGGCGGCGTGGTGTCCTCCCTCGGCAAAGGCATTGCTTCGGCTGCCCTTGCTGCCCTGCTCCAGGCCCGTGGCTATCGGGTCCGGTTGCGCAAGCTTGACCCCTACCTGAATGTCGATCCGGGGACGATGAGTCCCTATCAGCACGGCGAGGTCTTCGTGACCGATGACGGGGCTGAAACGGATCTTGACCTTGGCCATTACGAACGCTTTACGGGTGTGCATGCCACCCGGGCGGACAATGCCACGACGGGGCAGATCTATTCCGGCGTGATCGCGCGCGAACGGCGTGGCGACTACCTGGGTGCGACCGTACAGGTCATCCCCCACATCACCGACTCGATCAAGGAAACGATCGTGGCGGATACCGAGGACCTTGATTTCGTCCTCGTGGAAATCGGCGGCACGGTGGGCGATATCGAAAGCCTGCCCTTCCTTGAATCCATCCGGCAGCTGCGCAACGACCTTGGCCCCGACCAGACGATGTTCATCCACCTTACCCTGCTGCCATGGATCGCGGCGGCGGGTGAGCTGAAAACCAAGCCCACGCAGCATTCCGTCAAGGAACTGCAGAATGTCGGCATCCAGCCGCAGATGCTGGTCTGCCGGTCGGACCGGGAAATACCCGACAACGAACGTCGCAAGATCGCAAGCTTCTGCAACGTGCGCCCGCAGGCCGTGATTGCGGCGCGCGACGTGGACACGATCTATGCCTGCCCCATCTCGTACCATGCCGAGGGCATGGATACCGAGGTGCTGCACCATTTCGGCCTGCCCACGACGCCCGACCCCGACCTGTCGCGGTGGGAAAAGATCGTGGACGCCGTCCGCCACCCCGACCGCGAGGTGCTGGTGACGGTGGTGGGCAAGTACACCGCCCTGCTGGACAGCTACAAATCCCTGATCGAGGCATTGCAGCATGGCGGCATCGCCAACCGTGCGCGCGTGCGCCTGAACTGGGTCGAGGCGGAAGATTTCGAGAAATCGGATGACGCGGTGAACAGCCTTGCCCGCAGCGACGCCATCCTGGTGCCCGGCGGCTTTGGCGAACGCGGGTCGGAAGGCAAGATCCGCGCGGTGAAATACGCGCGTGAAAACAACATCCCGTTCATGGGCATCTGCTTTGGCATGCAGATGGCTGTGATCGAATGCGCGCGCAACCTTGCGGGCATCAAGGATGCGTCGTCCACCGAATTCGGCCCGACCGACCAGCCGCTGGTGGGCCTCATGACCGAATGGGCGCGCGGCAACGAACTGCTGCGCCGGCGTGAAGGCGGCGAGATGGGCGGCACCATGCGCCTGGGCGCCTATCCTGCAAAGCTGGCCGAAGGGTCGCGGGCGGCACAGACCTATGGCCGCACCGATATCCGCGAACGCCACCGCCACCGTTACGAGGTCAACAACCATTACCGGGAGCAGCTGGAAAAGACCGGCCTGCGCTTTTCGGGCATGTCGCCCGACGGCATCCTGCCCGAAGTGGTGGAATATCCCGACCACCCGTGGTTCATCGCGGTGCAGTACCACCCCGAGCTGATTTCCAAGCCGTTTGACCCGCATCCGCTGTTCTCCGGCTTCATCAAGGCCGCTGCGACCAAGGCGGCGGAAAAGGGCGCGAAGCGGTGACCGACCATCACGCCATAACCATCGGCAGCGTTACGGTCAGCAACGAAGCCCCCTTCGTGCTGATCGCGGGGCCATGCCAGATCGAATCCCTGCAGCAGGCCACTGAAGTGGCCGATGCGCTGCATGGGATTGCGACGAAACTGGGCATCGGGCTGATCTACAAAAGCTCGTTCGACAAGGCCAACCGCACCTCCATCAACGGCGCGCGCGGCGTGGGCATGGCGCAGGGGCTGGATATCCTGTCACAGGTGCGCGCGCGCTTCGGCATGCCGGTGCTGACCGACGTACACCTGCCCGACCAGTGCGCCCCGGTGGCGGAAGTGGCCGACGTGCTGCAGATCCCGGCCTTCCTGTGCCGCCAGACCGACCTTTTGCTGGCGGCGGGGCAGACGGGGGCGGCCATCAACATCAAGAAGGGGCAGTTCCTGGCCCCATGGGACATGGCCAATGTCGCGGCCAAGGTTGCCTCAACCGGCAATGACCGCATCATGCTGTGTGAACGCGGCACGTCATTTGGCTACAACACGCTGGTCAATGACATGCGCGCCCTGCCGATCATGGCGGGCACCGGCCATCCCGTAATCTATGACGCCACCCATTCGGTGCAGCAGCCCGGCGGCCTGGGGTCGGCTTCGGGCGGTCAGCGGGTGTTTGCACCCATCCTGGCCCGCGCCGCACTGGCCATTGGCGTGGCCGGGCTGTTCATTGAAACCCATCCCGACCCCGATACCGCGCCGAGTGATGGCGCGACCATGCTGCCGCTGGAATGCATGGAAGACCTGCTGGCCACCCTGCTGCAGTATGACCGGCTGACCAAGCAGAACCCGCCGGACGTCATCATCTGATCCCCCCGTACCCCTTGCCACAATTGGAAGGGGTACACTTCCCCCCGGTCATGGAATGCCCGAAAACCGCGCTTTCCTGCGGTCTGTAGCGCCATGGGCCGGCGGGGTGTACCCCTGTTCCCTCCGTACCCCTTACTTAACAATTTGTTTGACGAAGCCAGGTAGATCAGGTGCCGTGGGAAGTTTGGGAAAATAGGGGTACGGAGGGAACAGAGGGTACACGCCGCGGTTTTCCGGGCTTTTTGCGTACCCCTTGGCGTGTACCCCTTACCCCGCCATGCGCTGCAGGATCGCGGTGCCGGCGCGGCTGAAGGCCTGTGCGTTGAAACTGCGCATGATCCATTCACGCGCGGCCTGTCCCATGACGGCCATCTGACCCGGCTGGCGCAGGGTGGCTTCCAGCCTGCGGGCCAGCGCGCCGGGCTGCCGGGGCGGCAGTTTCCATCCCGTCACCCCGTCCACGATGGACCGGCCCATTTCCCCCACATCGCTGCCCAGTACCGGCAGGCCCATGTTCATGGCTTCGTGGGCGGCAATGCAGAACCCTTCGTAAAATGATGGCTGCACATACAGGTGGCATTGCCGCAGGAAGGCCGCCGTATCCTCGACATAGCCCGCGAAATGCACGTTATCCAGCCCGTGGCGCAGGCAGAAGGCACGCAGGCGGTCGTGTTCCGCCCCCTCCCCGCCAATGGTGACGCGGTACGGCGGCAGCCCCGGCACGTCACGCAACTGGACCAGCGCGCGACACAGCACATCGTACCCCTTGCTGGCATGCAGCCGCCCGAGCGAGCCGATCCGCACTTCCTCCCCCGGTCGCCACGCCGGCGCAGGCGTCACATCGGGCCAGGCGCGGAAGATGGGCCAGCACATGACGCGGCTGCCCGGCAGGGCCAGCCTTTTGCGGGTCAGGGCGGTGACATAGGCGGAATCCCCCACCCAGATCCGGCTGCGTTCCTTCATCATCTGCAACAGCGCAAGGTTGGTGGGCAGGAGGAAGGCATTATGCTGCCAGCTGACCACGGGAATGCGCCGCCATGCCCCCACCATCTGCCCCAGCAGGGTCGCCCGTGTAAGCGATGTCCAGATATGGGTGGGCCGGACATGGCGCACCCATGCATCCAGATCGGCCAGGTGCCGGGGTATCGGGGCATCATCCGCGCCCAGCACCACGGGTTCCAGCCCCGCGCGGCGCAGGTGGGGCATGGCCCGCCCGTTGCGCCGCGACAGGGCTGCTACATGCACATCATGCCCGCACTGACGGAAAACACTGGTAATGGCCGGTATGGGCAGGGCCGCGCCGCCGCCTTCAAATGTATTGATGATATAGGCAATGCGCATGGCCTCCCTCATCCATTCCATGGATCCGCGGCGGACCATAGCACCACGCGCATCAGGGGTTCAGGGGTTCCGGGCTTTATCCTGTAACAAAAAGTAAACAATTTCCCGTGCCGCGCGGTGGGCGGCGGTTTCGCCCGTAACCGTATGGAATGTTTCGCTGAATGCGGCCTGCTGGCGCGGGGCGAATTCGCGCTGGCGCGCATTCGCCACCGCCAGGGCATGGGGCAGTTCGCTGACGCTGTCGATCACCTGCCCCAGGTTCCAGTGCGCGTAGCTGGGATTGCCCTGCCAGCGCGCGCCGTGGGAATTGAGGAAGATGCACGGCCGGGGGCGCGCGATCCATTCATAGACCTGGCTGCTGGCATCACCCAGATAGATGTCGGCAGCCAGGACATAGGTCATGTCCACCGAATTCTGGCTGCCGGTGTCAATGCGGATATGCGACAGGTTGCGCAGGCGTTCGGGGATCAGTCGGCGCAGGCGCACGCGGCGGTGTTCGACCGATGTATGCAGCCTGCGGCGGAACAGCATGACATGCGGGGCGAAGATCAGGTTGTAGTCGTCCTGCCGCGCGAACCATTCCAGCACGTCCATGCCCATGTCCCACCATGATGACAGGACCGGGTCGAAATGCGGGTTGTACAGGACCGTGGGCCGGTCGTTGTCAAACAGGCGCGGGTGGCGCGTCATGTCCACGGTGTCAAATTTGGGATAACCGACAATGGCGTTGTGGCCGGGGCGGATCAGCTGCCGGTCCAGCATGCGGTCGCGCGTCTTGGTTCCGGGCAGCAGCACAAGATCGAAAAACCGGGTTACGTCGCGAAACCCGATGGAGCGGTCCCCCGCCCCATGCGGGAAATAGATCAGCCGGATATCAAGGTTGAAATGGCTTTTCAGCAGGGCCGATGTGGTTTCGGGCACCACCAGCGCATCAAACCCGCGAAACAGGTCCACATTTTCGCGCAGGTTGGCAATGCGGCGGAACGGCACCACCGCCTGCGCCACCAGGTTTATGGCCCGCGACACCCGCCCGATATCAATGCGGACAAAGCGCACGCGGTCCACGCAGGGTGCTATGGTCCTGCGCACATGTGCTTCCTGCGCGGGGGTGGAGGTCACGACCGTCACGTCCTGCCCCAGCGCCACCAGTTCACAGATGATCGGCGCGGTGTGCGAGACCTGATGGATGCAGTCGTGGTTGAACAGGAAACCGATCTTCATGGGCCGCAATGTCATGATAGGGATGGTGTGGCATACAGCGCGCAGTCAGGGATGGGAACCCTCTGGCTGCATGTCCCGGCCATTGCCGCATGCGGGCGGTCAGCGCGCCATGCGCCCCGACAGCAGCGCAAAGACCTCCGCCTGCGTGGAAACGCCCAGCTTTTCATAGATGTTGCGACGGTGGACCTTGATCGTATGCGGCGAGATCCGCATTGACTGCGCGATGGACTTGGTCGAATGCCCCGCCTGCATCAGCACCATCACATCCATTTCACGCGCGGTCAGGCGGGGACAGCCAAGGCGTTCCAGCACGGCCTGCAGGTCCTCGCCGGCATTGCCTGCCTGCGCGCCCCCCGTTCCCAGCCGGACCGCCAGCACCATAAGCGGCAGCACCCACGCAGCATAAAGCTGCAGCACCCCCATATCCGCCGCCGAAAACACCCCGCGTGAGCCAAGGGACAGCGAAATGACCCGCCCGCCCCCGATCGGGGCCAGGAACTGCACTTCGTCATGATCGACCATATGGCGGTAATAGGTCTGGTAATACTCGGTCTGGCGGAACAGTTCGGGAGCGATATCATCTATATGGTACAGCCCCGCTTCGGGACCGGACAGGGCAAAGCGGCAGAACGGGTCCAGCAGGTGAAGCCGCGCCAGATAGTCATGCAGCAGCGCATCGGCCGCCGCATCATCCGGGCAGTCAGCCAGCACGACCGGCCTGTGCCCGGGCTGGAAAATCATCGCGACCCATGTATCGAACGCCACCTGCCGATGCAGGAAGGTGGTCAGCCGCCGCCAGAAATCCGCATTCCCCACATCCCCGACCAGCTTGCCCAGGGCCGCGTGGAACGCCAGGTCGCTTACCTCCATCCCATACTTCCAAAGCAGTACATGCGCATCCCCCTTCCGCTTGATACCCGGCCGCCATGGCGGATGCTACCAAAGGCTTTCGTTACGGGCCAGCACCATACGGCCCCGGCCCGCCGCAACATGCCGCCACCATGCACAACAGCCACAAGGAATGCGTAATGACGGATATCTCGCGCCGCGCCATCATGACCGGAGGCCTTGGCCTGCTGGGGGCCACCGCCCTGACCACCCACGCCCTGTCCCCCACCGCCGCGCATGCCGCATCGCCCCCGCAGGCTGCGCGCCCGCGTGCCCGCGCGCTGGGCCTGCCCATGCAGGGGCAGACCGGCCCGGACAATGCCATTACCGATGTCGCGGGCGTGCGGGTCGGGCATACCACCCTTATATCCGGGCATGGGGACCATGCGGTGCGCAGCGGGGTCACGGCCATCCTGCCGCGTGCGCCGGGCGCGCTCATGCAGCCGTGCTGGGCCGGGACGTTTTCCATGAACGGGAACGGGGAAATGACCGGCACCCACTGGATCGAGGAAGCGGGCTGGTTCATGGGGCCGATCGCCATTACCAACACCTGTTCCATCGGCACCGCGCACCAGGCCGTGGCCCGGTGGATGGTGCGCAGTTTTCCCGACCGCATGGGCGAGGACATCTGGCCCCTGCCGGTCGTGGCCGAAACCTATGACGGATGGCTGAACGATATTGGCGGGTTCCACGTCACCGAACGCCACGTTCTGGACGCCATCCGAAACGCCCGCACCGGCCCGGTGGCCGAAGGCAACGTGGGCGGCGGCACCGGCATGATCACGTATGAATTCAAGGGCGGCATCGGCACGTCATCGCGCCAGGTGGAAACCAGCGCGGGCCAGTACACCGTGGGCGTGCTGGTGCAGGCCAATAACGGCATCCGCCCGTGGCTGAAGGTCTGCGGCGCGCCGGTGGGACTGGTGATGAAGGAAGACGAGGTCTGGACGAAGGAAAAAGGCTCCATCATCATCATTGTCGCGACCGACGCCCCGCTCATGCCCACGCAGTTGCGCCGCATGGCCAAGCGCGCGGGTATTGGCATGGGGCGCTTGGGCACGCCGTCGGGCAATGATTCGGGTGACCTGTACCTGGCCTTCACCACTGCCAATGATCCCGGTGAATACCCGGTAAAGGACCGCGTGCATATCGACGCCCTGAATGATGATGACATGGACGCCATGTTCATGGGGGTTGTGCAGGCGGTGGAGGAATCCGCCATCAACGCCCTGCTGGGCGCGCGCACCATGACCGGTCGCCGCAACCGGACGGTCCATGCCATAGACCCCGAGCGCCTGCGTGACCTGGTGCTGAAGGCGAACGAACCCTTTGCCCATGCCGATCGGGGATAAGGCGGCGTATTCCGAAGCGTTCTGAAAACAGCGCCACCGGAGACATCTTCATGGTTTCCCCGACGCCGTGCGGTATTCAGCACAAAGTGAATTCCGTCGCCCGTCACGTCCCCTACCGTGTTCACGCACGGGTTCGGGCATCGTGCGCGGCGGCGGGGGAACGCGGGACAGGTTCCGGGTTATTGCGAACAGGTCTTAATTCCGGCACGCTGCCGTAGACAGGGATGCATCATGCCGGTGCAGGGAATATCTGCCGGCATGGTCATGCTGCCCCTTCGCACGAACGGGAATAAGGATAAACGACCATGTTCACACCACGCCTGAAACTGCTGGCCGTCCTTGCCGGACTGGCCACCCTGCCCACCATGGCCCATGCCGCGGGTACGGCGTCGGGTACGCTGATCGGCAATGATGGCACCGACCACGGCACCGTGCAGGTCACGGATGCCCCCCGTGGCGTACTGCTGCGCATTACGGCCAAGGGGCTGATCCCAGGCTGGCACGGGATCCATTTCCATGAAAAGGGCGATTGCGGGCCGCCGAAGTTTACCTCCGCCGGGGCGCATGTCCATGCGGCGACACCCGTTGTGCATGGCCTGCTGAATGCGAACGCCAATGACGCGGGCGACCTGCCCAACCTGTTTGTCAGTCAGGACGGGACGGCAACGGTGGAGATGTATTCCACGCTGGTTTCCCTCAACGGCGCGGATGGCCGCCCTGCCCTGCTGGATGCGGACGGATCGGCGCTGGTGATCCACGCCAACCCCGATGATTACCGCACCCAGCCCATTGGCGGCGCGGGGGATCGCGTGGCCTGCGGGGTCATACACTGATATCACGATACGGTTTCCGGTTGCATTCAACGGTTGCGACCGGAAACCATGCTTCAAAATACAGAAGTTTCTGGTGAAGCTTTTTTCAAAAAGCTTCAAGGAACGCCGCCTTTTTGAATAAAGGCGGCACCCAGGAACTTTTATTACTTCCGTACGGCTTTTTACAGGTCGGCACTGATCGAGAACTTGAAGGTCTCCGGGTCCCCCATGACAAGATCGCTCTGGTAAACCGAAGCCCAGTAGCGCTGGTTGCCAATGTTATCGACCTCGAAGCGCGCGGTCAGCGGTTTCTTTGCCGCAAGGAAAGTATAGCGCGCACCAAGGTCAAAACGTGACCATGCCGGCAGGTGCGTCGAATTGGCATTGTTGAACTGCTGCTTGCCCGTGCTGATGACACGGCCCACCAGTGTCAGCCCCTTCACGAACGGCACGTCGTATTCAAGGTTGCCGTTGATGGTATAGTTCGGCACGCCAATCACGGTCTTGCCGTTATATTCGCCGCCCGCCGTATTCATCTGCTTTGCATCAATCAACGTCAGGCCACCGTTGAAGCGCAGCCCGCGCAGGATTTCCCCATTGAAGGTCAGTTCCATGCCCCGGTTACGCTGCCGGCCATTCTGTGTGTACAGCATCTGCCCGGTATTGCCGTAGGCTTCGGTCATGCCCTGCGGCATGGCGGTCTGGAAAAATGCCACACCTGCGGCAAAGCGGCCCACGTCATACTTGGCGCCCACTTCGTACTGGGTACTTTGGTACGGGGCAAAGACCTGCCCGGCATTGACGTAGGTCGCCCCCACCGTCTGCCCCGCCGACAGTCCCTGGATACGGTTGAAATACAGGGCCGCATGTTTGACCGGATGGATGACAAGGCCAATGACGGGCGAGAACGCCGCCGCATCGTAATGCGTATCCAGCTTGCCACTGCCATACAGGAAGGAATCCGACAGGATATCCTGGTACCGGAAGCCCCCCGTCAGCGCGATGCGGTCGTGCCAGAACGTCATGGTATCCGACAGGAACAGGCTGTACAGCTTGTTCCACGCCACCCGGCCGGGATTGTTCAGGCTGCCGCCGCTATAGGTTTCCTGCGGGGTAAACTGCGTGGGGTGATAAATGTTGCCCGCCACCGGGGTCCAGGCCATGGAAAAGGCGGAGTCCGATTCCTCCCATATCGCCGACCCGCCCGCGTTGATTTCGTGCCTGATCGGGCCGGTGGTGACATGGGCATGGATACCGGCCTGCGTGGCCTCGTTCATGACGTTGTACGCATCCGCCATGGCGCCCACGGTGCCGGCCCCGGTGCGGGAGTTGGTCAGCGTGGTGGTGGCGTAATTGCCCATTTCATTGCCGCCCTGCGCGCCGAATTTGCCGTAAGCGGTAATGTGGCTGCCAAAATCATGTTCGATGTTCAGCGTGCCGAACAGGTAGCTCAGGTCGGTATAGGCCCAGCGCTGCCCCCAGTTTTCCGACGGCGCGGTCGCCTTTGGCGCGGGCATGCCATCGGCCAGACCGTAGACGATGATCGCGCTGCGCCCGCCATAAACCTGCTGTTTCTGGTAATTCATGTTCATGTCGATGCGCGTGTCGTCATTGTGCCAGTCAAAGGCCGCGCCAAGGGCCACATCATCGCGCCGTTCGCCCTTGATGGCCGTTTCCCCGTCCATGCCGGCGGCATTGAAGCGGAAGCCGAAGGCATGGTCGCGGCCGAACCGGCGGCTTATGTCAAACGCGCCACCGCCCTGTCCGCTGCTGGTGTAATCGCCGGTAATGCGCGTGATATCCGTTGCCGCCGCACGCTTGGGGATCAGGTTGACATTGCCGCCAATGGCCGAACCACCGGGGGCCGCGCCGTTGAGGAAGGCACTGGCACCGTTGAGCACCTGCACTGAATCATAAAGCTGGGGCGAGACAAGCTGGCGTGGGGTCACGCCATACAGGCCGTCAATGGCCACGTCATCGCCATACAGCGTGAAACCGCGGATCTGGAACAGCTGCGCGTAATTGCCGTACCCCATTGTCGTACGCACGGTGGGATCGTTCAGCAGCACGTCGCCCAGTGTCTGTGACTGCTGGTTCAGGATCAGGCTGGAATTGTAGCTGCGGATGTTGAAGGGCACGTCCAGCCCCTTCTTCTTGCCCAATGCGCCCAGATCGCCACCGCTGCTGACATACATGCGGTTCCTGCGCGCGGCGGTGACGACCATGTCCTCGTGTCGGGACGCGGGGCTGTCCGGTGTGGCGTCCGCCTGTGCCACCGCACTGTCCGCCGGGGTCCGGTCCGGCTGTGCGCGGGGTGTGGAGGCGGGCCTGGCCTTCTGTGGCACGGCACTGTCCACGCCAGTTGCGGCGCGGACCGCCACCGGAGCGCCCAAACCCACCAGCAGGCTGGCGGCGCAGATGGTGCTCAGGCAAAGCGTACGAAGACTCATTGATCAAAGCTCACACTGTGACGGTTCCCGGCAGCTTATTTAGCAATTGAGAGTGAATTGCAATATCAAATATGCACCTTTCCCAACCCGTCCCGGACGGGCGTGCATGTGCTGGCATATCCTGCCCTGCCCCGGCCACACCGCGCCCGTTGCATGGCCTTACTGGAAATATATCCGGAAAACCGGGCGCCCGGCCCCGGCCATTGCCAGCGGGCGGCACGGGACGATCCGGGAAATATTGCCCCCCATGCAGGCCCGGCAACGGACACAAGCAACCTTTTGTAAATCTTCACACACATCGATACTTCAACCGGTTGTCCCATATCGGGGACAGGACGGTGCCTGTATCGAATATCCTGCAGGCCCCTGCGTCATGGGGCAAAGCCCGGCCTGCCCTGCCAGCAGCCGGAAACAGGAAACCGGATGCGCGTCATTTAATCTGGACCTGACAGATAACAGCCCGTGGCTGCGCGATGCGCCTGTCGTTCGGTTCGACATTCCTGATGCATTGCCAATACCAGCAGCATGGCATGGACCGGCATGGTCATGCCTGCCCCAAGGCTATTGGCAGAACAGGAATGATGCCAAAATTTATGAAAATTCACGACAGTATTTTTATTTCCATTTTGCCATGCAGTATTTCTTTATACCCGGTTTTTCTTAAACTTCGGGGCATGTCGCTAGTTAGTCCCGATGACTGCCGGTTGTATTCATCAACCGTCCGGCGGATTTCACTGTCCCATGCATTCCACCGGGCTGGGAAACGTCCGGTCGCATCAATGCCATCCTTCCATTTAGCAAACGGCCATGCGGTTGCCCCCTGAACGACACGATATTTCCTAGCCAGTTCATATCATTCGATTGATGCAGGCCGCCGTCAGTAGAATGGGGAAATGTGGGCATGCCCTGTATGCTGATCTAAAAATGGATATTCAGCACCATTATTTGGCATGAAATAAAACAGCAATACAAAATAGGAAATGCATTGCCAAAACAGAATATCAGAACGCGTTACTGGTTCCGATATGGCGTTCCATATCCACCCACAAAAAATCCCTCAGGACGCATGCCCAAACGGACATGAATCCTGAAGGATAATAAAAACAGAATGTATTTATAATATAGACGCTTTATTTATTGGAAATAATACTCACTCATTCCCACTCAATCGTTCCCGGCGGCTTGGACGTAATGTCATAGGTCACGCGGTTGACGCCACGCACTTCATTGACGATCCGCCCGGCCACGCGGTTGAGGAAGGACATGTCAAAGGGGTAGATATCCGCCGTCATGCCGTCGGTGCTGGTCACCGCGCGCAGGGCGCAGGCGTAATCATATGTGCGGCCATCGCCCATGACACCCACGGTGCGGACCGGCAGCAGCACGGCAAAGGCCTGCCAGATGGCGTCATACAGGCCAGCGGCACGGATTTCCTCAAGGAAGATCGAATCAACCCGCCGCAGCAGGTCCAGCTTTTCGCGCGTGATGGCGCCGGGGATACGGATGGCAAGCCCCGGCCCGGGGAACGGGTGGCGGCCGACGATCGCTTCGGGAATATCCATCTCCCGGCCCAGTTCGCGCACCTCGTCCTTGAACAGTTCACGCAGCGGCTCGACCAGCTTCATCTTCATCCGTTCCGGCAGGCCGCCCACATTGTGGTGCGACTTGATGGTGACGGACGGGCCACCGGTGAAGCTGACACTTTCGATCACGTCGGGGTACAGCGTGCCCTGCGCCAGGAATTCGGCGCCACCCAGCTTGGCGGCTTCTTCCTCGAACACTTCAATAAACAGGCGGCCAATGGTCTTGCGCTTGATTTCGGGGTCGCTCACCCCTTCCAGCGCGTTCAGGAACAGGTCGGACGCGTCACGGTGGATCAGGTGGATGTTGAAGCGGTCACGGAAGGTGCGGATCACTTCATCCGCCTCACCCGCGCGCAGGATGCCGGGATCAACGAAAATGCAGGTCAGCTGGTCGCCAATGGCCTGATGGATCAGCACGGCGGCGACCGAGGAATCCACCCCGCCCGACAGGCCGCAGATCACGCGCCCCTTGCCCACCTGCTGGCGGATGCGGGCGATTTCCATTTCACGGAAGCCAGCCATGGTCCACGTGCCCCGGCAGCCCGCGACATCATGGGTGAAATTGCGCAGCAGGGCCGCGCCATGCGGGGTATGCACCACTTCGGGGTGGAACTGCACGCCATACAGGCGGCGGCCTTCGTCGGCGATGATCGCGAACGGCGCGCCCTCGCTCACGGCCACGGCCTGGAAACCGGGCGGCAGCTTTGTCACGCGGTCGCCGTGGCTCATCCACACCTGTTCACGCCCGCCGCGCGCCCATGTGCCACGGAACAGGGCACAGTCCTTTATGATATCGATATGCGCACGGCCGAATTCACGATGTTCGGATGTCTCCACCGTGCCACCCAGCTGGCGGCACATGGCCTGCTGGCCGTAGCATATGCCCAGCACCGGCACATTCAGGGCGAACACCACCTCGGGGATGGTCGGCGCGTCCCTGTCCAGCACGCTGGCGGGGCTGCCGGACAGGATGATGCCCTTGGGCGCAAAGGCGCGAATCCGCTCGGCCGTGCTGGAATACGGCCAGATTTCGCAATACACCCCGCTTTCACGCACGCGCCGGGCAATCAGCTGGGTGACCTGGCTGCCGAAATCCAGGATCAGGATACGATCCTCATGCAGGGATTCATCAAGTCCTTCGACAGGGGCGGCGGTCTTCGCGGTATCGTTCATCATGTATCTTTCGGTCGCGGCATTATCGATAAACTAGGCTTCCAGCATGAGCCGGGAACATATTGCAAGGGTGGGATAGTCTTTCCCGCGCAGATAGCACAATATACGCATTCAGGCAGGCCCTGTCTTTCCTGTCGGTTCCGACAAACCGGATCATATGGTTGTTTCATGACTGCACGTTCATTCCTGCTGGCGGCCGCCTGCGTGGCCTGCCTTTCCCTTGCCGCTTCCCCCGCGCGCGCCGATGCCAAGAATGACCCGCAGGGGTTATGGACGGGGCAACTGGTGCGTGATCAGGGCAACTGCACCACCGAAACCGGCAATACCTCGACCTTCCAGATCGGCACGAAACGCATGACGTTCACCCCCGCCGATGGCTCCATCGCGCTGACGGGCGTGCCGCAGAAAAATGCCGACCTGTACCATACCGAAACCGTGGTCAGGCAGGCATCGGGTGCGGCCTTTCCCATGGTGTTCGAAGCCCGCCCCGAAGGCGACACGATGGTCGGCACCTATGGCACCCCGCGCTGCCGGGCGCATATCGTGCTGAAACGCTAGCGTTTTTCCTGCCTGCCGGGTCGTGTTCACGCAATCGGGAACAAAGTGGTCCGATACAGGCATGGATGCCGGGCCTCGATCCGATATATTCCCTATATGGCTGATAACATGACACTAGCCGGGGCTGTCCTGTCCATTGTGGTCCGTAACGGGCGCATGCTGCTGGTCTGCAGGCGCAACCCGCCGGACCAGGGGCTGTGGGGTTTTCCCGGCGGCCGCATCGAATATGGCGAAAGCTATCTGGACGCCGCAGCGCGCGAACTGCGGGAGGAAACCGGCTTCATCACCCATGCCGAAGGCACGCTGACGGCCTTTGACCTGATCGACCGTGACAGCGCGGGCCGGATCCGCTTCCACTACCTGATCGTGGCCGTGCAATGCCATGACAATGGCTGGACCGACATCGCGGCGGGTTATGATGCGTGTGACGTGGGGTGGTTTGACCTGGCGCAGGTGCGCGCCAGTCCCGCCGCCTTCAGCCCCGGCCTGCTGGAACTGGGTACGCTGGCCCTGTCCCCGCGTGGCATCGCCCCATGGCCGGTAGCCGCACAGATACGCACCCCCGCCCCCCATTCCACCCGGACCGAGAGCATTCCGTCATGACCCAGATTTCTGCCCTGATTGTCGAGGATGAGGCGACGATAGCGGAACTGGTCGCCACCATGCTGGAGGCAAACGGCATCCATGCCACCATAAGCCCCGACGTGGCGGACGCCATGCAGCGGATCGGGACGACGCGCTTTACGCTGGCGCTGGTGGACCTGACGCTGCCCGATGGCGACCCCGATGCCCTGATCGCCACGGCACAGGCCCAGGGCTGCCATGTGATCGTGATGAGCGGCGACCCCGACCGTCTGGCCGGTTACGCGCCGCTGCCGCTGCTGGAAAAACCCTTCCGCATGAAGGCATTGCTGGAACAGGTGCGTCAGGTTGCCCCGGCAGCCTGATCCTGAACGCTTCAGAAGCAAGGGGTTTTGGTTCAGCTTTTTTCAAAAAGCTTCAGGCAACGCCGCCTTTTTGAAAAAAGGCGGCGCCCGGAAACTTTTAATGCTGTGCTACGGCGTGGGTAGCCTGACGATGGTGCTGCGCTGTGCAGGCGACAGATCCGGACGCAGGCTGACACGATACAGGGTGACACGTTCCGCCACCCTTTTGCGTCGTCCGCGCGTCAGGGTGGCAACCGGCTGGACCGACGTGAAATCATCCCGGTCAAAATCACGGCGGGGATTACAGACCATGATCCCCTCCCCCGCCACGTCATGCGGCAGGTTGAACAGCGCCCAGCGCGGTTCCATCCCCACCACGACCCGGCCGGGCATGACCGTGGCCAGTTCCGCCGCCGTGCCGTAATCACACGCGGCAATGAAATCGCCCGGTCCCGCATGGTCCGCAATCCGGGTGGCCAGATCGCGCCAGCCCGCCATCTGCCGCAACGCCACATCCGTATGGGCCGACAGCGGCAGCGGGGCAAGCAGCGCCTGCATGTAAACCAGCGCGCCAAACATGACACCGCCCCCAACCG
>NZ_VWPI01000059.1 GCF_015155755.1 Komagataeibacter sp. FXV3
CCAGCCGGACACCAGACGCCGTGTCACCGCCCAGCAGCATGCCCAGCCGTATCCACACCGCCACCATGGGCGGGTGGTCAAGGTAGCCTGCGGCGGGTGCGAACGCCCACAGCCGGTAATACGCTTCATCAGGGGAAAGTGGCAGGACACCCGCCACAACCAGCCGCACAGCGGCCAGCAGCAAAAGCAGGTACAGCCACCAGCGCGGGCTGTACCGCATCATTACACAGGCACGCCGGGCCGGTTCAGGCTGGTGCGGATGGTCTGCAGCGTCTGCACGCGCACCACATGCGGGGCTTCGGTCAACTGCCGGGTCAGCAGGTTTTCATGCGTCGCGTCGCGCGCCACCAGCCGGACCAGGAAATCCCCCCCGCCCCGGATCATGTGGCATTCGCGTACTTCCGGCCAGCCGGATACCTGGTTTTCAAAAGCCGACAGGACCGCTTCCTTCTGGCTGTCCAGCCCGATCAGCGCGAACAGCGTGATCGACCATCCCAGCCGCGCGCCATCCGTATCGGCATGATAGCCACGGATCACGTGGTCTTCCTCCAGCCGGCGCATGCGGCGCAGGCAGGGCGGCGCGGAAATGCCCACGCGCCGCGCCAGTTCCACGTTCGTCATGCGTCCGTCCAGCTGAAGCTCGGCCACAATCCGACGGTCAATCGCATCCAGATCAGCCATCCGTTCCGCCATGCCTGTTCCATCTTTCGCAAAGGGGGCGGCTGTCGCGCCCATATGCCGTAATAATGACGCCCTTCCTACTCCAACCCTTGCACGGACGCCAGTGGACGACCATACCAAAGGAAATTATGACGATAGGGTTTTTCTGATCTCATGCCCCAGACGTGTTCTACCGACCTGCTTGTCATTGGTGCGGGTCCCGCCGGTTACACCGCCGCCATCTATGCCGCGCGCGCGAATCTCTCCCCCGTCCTGGTCGCGGGGCTGCAGCCCGGCGGGCAGCTGATGATCACCACGGATGTCGAGAATTATCCCGGCTTCGCCAAGGGCGTGCAGGGACCGGACCTGATGATGCAGATGGCCGAACAGGCCGGCAATGTCGGCACGCGGCTTATGGATGACATCATCGTTTCATGCGATTTCACCCGTGCGGACGGCACCGGGCGGTTCTACGCCACCGGCGATTCCGGTACCGTATATGAAGCGCGCAGCGTCATCATCGCCACCGGTGCGCAGGCCAAATGGCTGGGCGTGCCGGGGGAAAAGGAATTCCAGGGTTCCGGTGTGTCGGCCTGCGCCACGTGCGACGGCTTTTTCTATCGCGGCAAGCGCGTGGCCGTTGTGGGCGGCGGCAATACGGCGGTGGAAGAAGCACTGTACCTGACCCACCACGCCAGCCACGTGACCCTGATCCACCGCCGCGACAGCCTGCGCGCGGAAAAGATCCTGCAGGACCGGCTGCACGCCAACCCCAAGATCTCGGTCATATGGAACAGCGCGGTCGAACGCATTACCGGCAGCGGCACGCCCCCCGTGGTCACGGGGGCGGACCTGCGCAACACCGTGACCGGCGCGATTCAACATATCGATGTGGATGGGGTGTTCGTTGCCATCGGCCACGCCCCCAACACCACAATTTTCCGTGATGTGGTGGCGATCGATACAGACGGTTACATCATCACCACGCCGGGCAGCACCCGCACCTCCGTTCCCGGCGTTTTTGCCGCAGGTGACGTGCAGGACAAGATATTCCGCCAGGCGGTGACAGCGGCTGGCACCGGGTGCATGGCGGCACTGGAGGCCGAGCGTTTTCTTGCGGCAGCGCAGTAATGAAACATGAAGAGTCCTTGACCTGCCTCCGTATTTCCTTCACCACAACGCTTAGTGTCATAACACTTGGCGCGCCCTTTATTAGATAGCAAAGCGGAGTCAACGCGTGGACTGGGATAAACTCCGGATATTTCATGCTGTAGCCGAAGCAGGGTCCTTCACCCATGCCGGCGACGTGCTTAACCTGAGCCAGTCTGCGGTATCGCGGCAGATTTCAGCCCTGGAAGAGGCGCTGCAGGTCCCCCTTTTCCACCGGCATGCCCGGGGGCTGATCCTGACCGAACAGGGTGAGACACTGAACCAGACGGTCCGGGAAGTCTTCTCCAAGCTGGCCATGACGCAGTCCCTGCTGACGGAAAGCAAGGAAAAGGCGGCGGGACGGCTACGGGTCACCACGACAACCGGCTTTGGCACCTGCTGGCTTACGCCACGGCTGCACCGGTTCATGGAAACCAATCCTGACATTTCGATCACCCTGATCCTGGAAGATAACGATCTGGATCTGGGCATGCGCGAAGCGGATGTCGCGGTGCGCATGCACCCGCCCCGCCAGCCGGACCTGATCCAGCGGCACCTGGCGGATTTCCCGCTGCCGATCTATGCCTCGCAGTCGTACCTGAATGATTACGGCACGCCACGCACGCTGGAGGAACTGAACGCCCACAAGCTGGTGCTGTTCGGTGGCTATCATCCGCCCGTGCCGCACATCAACTGGCTGGCTGAAACCGGCGTCCCGTCGGATGAACGCCGTCAGGCACGGCTGGAGGTCAACAGCCTGGCCGCCATGGCGGGCGCAATCGCGGCCGGTATCGGAATCGGGTCGATCCCGCTTTATGCGGCATCGCAGTATCCCAATCTGGTCAAGATCCTGCCGGAAGTGCCGCTACCCACGGTCGATGCCTATTTCGTATATCCCGAGGAACTGCGCACATCCAAGCGCGTGGCGGTATTCCGTGACTTCCTGCTGGCGGAAATCAACGCCCGCCACTGATCCCGGCAGCCATGCCAGCCATATGATAAAGAAACACCGCGCCGGGTCCGACCCGGCGCGGTGTTTTTGTCTGAGACTGTGTGGAAAGCCAGCCCGGAAGACGCCGGGCAATCAGATAAGAAAGTTTTTTGGCGAGGCTTTTTTCAAAAAGTCCCAGGGAATGCCGCCTTTTTGAAAAAAGGCGGGCTCCAGACGCTTTTATCTTTTTTTCTCAATAAATGATTTTCAATCAATCATCGATAGCAGGCGAATCAGGAAAGGGATGGGTTGTCAGTCGGTTGTCTGATGCGACTGGTTGACGCGTTCGCGCAGTTCCTTCCCCGCCTTGAAAAACGGCACCACCTTTTCCTCCACCGACACGGTTTCACCCGTGCGGGGGTTGCGGCCGGTGCGGGCGTCACGTTTCTTGACCGTGAACGCCCCGAAACCGCGCAGTTCCACCCTGTCCCCCCGCATCAGTGCATTACTGACTTCCGTAAAGATGACCTGAACAATACGTTCCACTTCCCGTATGGGCAGATGTGGACGCGCAGCGGCGAGTTCGGCAATCAATTCCGATCTGGTCATCCTGTTCCCCTAATTTAAACAACAGATTAAAGTTTCCAGATCGCAACGGCCCCGTCAAGCGCGGTACTTTCCTTCAACAGAAATTCTGCACCCGGCACCCCCGACAGGACACCCGAAAACCACCGCCGCCAGTTGACCCGCGTGGCCGTGGGGCCGATATCGGTCACCTGCACATCATCGGGCAGATGTGTGTTGTCGATCAACCATTTACGTGCATCCGCCATGGACCCGACCTGATCCACCAGCCCCAGCGGGACCGCCTGCTGCCCGGTATAGGGGCGACCATCGGCCAGCTGTTTTACACGCTCGACCGGCATATGCCGGTCCTGCGCCACGACATTGACGAAAAAACCATACAGGTCGGTAATCACGCCCTGCAGCATTTCGCGCCCCTCGGGCGAAAGTGGCTGCACCATGGAAGGCTGCCCCTTCATCGGGCCGGACACCAGCTGGTCCACATGCACCCCCACCCGGTCCAGCAGGCCCGATACATCGGGCGATTCCAGAATGACCCCGATCGAGCCGGTCAGGGTGGAACGGTTGGCAAAAATGCGCGAAGCGGGCACCGACACCATATACCCCGCCGATGCCGCAACCCCACCCATGGACACCACCACCGGCTTGCGCCGGGCAAAGGCGGCCACGGCGTCATGCAGCACCTCGCCCCCCGTTACCGCGCCGCCGGGGCTGTTGACCTCCAGCACCAGGCCACGGACCGATGCATCATCGGCGGCTTTGCGCAGGGCTTCGACATTTTCGTGTTCGTCCGAAGGGATGATCCCCTCCAGCTTCAGATGAACCAGGTGCGGCGCATGGCCCACAAACCCGCCCCCGGCGCGCCATGTGGCCACGATGCAGGCAAGCACAAAAAAAGCCACAGCCCCGCCCCGCCAGACCAGAAGCCGGCGACGAAGGGATGTGGCATGCAACAGCATATCAGGGTCAGTATCCATGACGGAGCCATATCATGGATACCCCCCATACCGAAGGCAGGACTATGAAAGCCGTGTCAGCATTACGCCTTGCGTCGGCGGCGGGTGGGCTTGGTCGGCTCATCATGATCGGCGGCAGCAGCGGCAGCAGCGGCGGACGCTGCGGTAATCTTGCGGCCAAGACCGATTTCACGTGCGAGGCTGGACCGGCGTTCGGCATAATTGGGGGCGACCATGGGGTATTCGGCCGGCAGGCCCCAGCGTTCACGGTACTGCTCCGGCGTCATGCCATAGGCGCTGTGCAGATGGCGCTTGAGCATCTTGAGCTTCTTGCCGTCTTCCAGGCAGACGATGTAATCCGGAAAGACCGATCGCTTGATCGGCACGGCAGGCTGCGGCTTTTCAGGTTCGTTGACCGGGCGCCCCGCTACGGACAGCGCCTGATAGACATTGCGTATCAGGTCGGGAAGCACATCGGCCGCGACACTATTGTTTGAAACATGCGCCGACACAATCTGTGTCGTCAGTTCCAGACATGAAAAATCCTGCTCTGTATCAGACATAATATATTCCGTGCCTCTGTATTCAGCCATGTCGTCGCGATTTCCACACGAACCTTACATTTCAGGGACATATACTGCCCCTTCAATAAATACAATACTGCTGGTCGGCCACTGGAGCGTATTATCTATCAGAATTTTTTGTTTCTATTATATAGAATGCCCCGTCCTAAATAACGTATCCATGATGTGAACACCCGATTTGTGTAAACTCATCTCATATTGTATCATTATTTTTCATGCATCAACGTGGATACGGGCGAAACAGGCCGCAGTTCCGTCATGCGCCATCTGTGCGGGTGGGTTTTTCCTGCGCAATACACCGCTCAACTGCTCCATATCGAATTCCGGGTCGCAGGCCGCGCAGATCAGGCGGATGCGCGTTTCCTCCATATTATCCTTAATGCTGTAAATGACCTGTCGGGCCTCCTTGCGTGTTATAACGATTTCCGCCCGCCGGAGTTCCGCCAGCTGCTGACTTAACGTAGGCTGACCGATACCGGTTTCAGCTTCGATCTGGCCCACGCTCTTTTCACCTTCCAGCAGGCATGCCAGCACCATCAGCCGCTGCGGCTGGGCCAGCAGACGCAAGCGCTGCACAAGGTTTTCTGCAATTTCTCGTGTTCTGGGCAGATTGCTCATGTCACGGATCCCCTCGACCAGTTAGGCAAACCCCTACGTACCATAATCCCGCCCGGCGGAACACAGGACAGGACTTGATAAAATACATACATAATATATTAAACAGATAAACCATTTATGCACCCCTCTTTTACGGGAGCCCACATGACCGACCGCGCCGCATACGCATCCATGGCCACCCGGCCCGGCCTGCGCTGTCATGCCTGACGTGCTGCATGCCCTGCTGGGGCTGTGCAGCGGCGGGATCATCGGCTTCACGCTGGGGCTGGTTGGCGGCGGCGGGTCGATCCTTGCGGTGCCGCTGCTGCTTTATGTAGTGGGCATTGCCGACCCGCACCGGGCCATCGGCACCAGCGCGCTGGCCGTGACCATCAATGCGCTATGCAGCCTGGCCAGCCATGCGCGGGCGGGCAATGTCATATGGAAATGCGCCGCACTGTTCGCCAGTGCCGGCATATCCGGCGCGCTGGCGGGGGCGGCGTGCGGCAAGGTCGTCAACGGACAGCACCTTCTGTTCCTGTTCGCCCTTGTCATGGTCGCGGTTGGCGCGCTGATGGCGCGCGGGTGCCACCAGACCGCGGCACAGGCACAGCCCGCCGCCATGCGCACGGCCCCGCTGCCCATCGTGGCGTACGGGGTCGCGACGGGGTTCTGTTCCGGGTTCTTTGGCATTGGCGGCGGGTTCCTGATCGTGCCGGCCCTGCTGGCGGCGACCGGCATGCCCATGCTCAACGCCATTGCCACGTCACTGGTGGCGGTCTGCGCCTTCGGGCTGACAACATCCATCAGTTACGCGGCGGCGGGCATGGTTGACCTGCCCATGGTGGGCATACTGGTCGCGGGGGGCGTTGCGGGCAGCGCGGGCGGCACCGCGCTGGCGCGGCGCCTGGGCCAGCACCCGCAACGGCTGCGCCGGATTTTTGCCTACCTTATTTTCATTGTGGCATTCTACATGATGTGGCGCAGCGCGCAGGCAATGGGCCTTGTCTGACACGGTGCGCGACCACCGCGCCGTCATGACCCGAAAGCCGCCCCATGCCCCAGACCACCATAACCCTTGGCCACCCGATCGACTTTGCCCGCTGGCGCAGCGCGACGCGCGCCCTGGTGGGCCAGCACGTCCCGCCCGGGGACATTACGTGGCATGTCGCGCCATCCGGCCCGCCCGACACGCCCGAACCCGCATCCCCGCCCTTCCGCATCCCGCGTGAGACCATGCAACTGGCGGCGGATGTGCTGCAGTCCATGCTGCCTGACCGTTTCACCCTCGCCTACCACCTGATCTACGCGCATGCGACCGGGACCGAGATCCCGCCGCCAGAACTTGCGCGGATGGAAGACGTGGCACAGGCCGTGCGCGCGGAAACCGTGCACCTGCGCCACGACCTGTTCACCCTCATGCAGCGCGGTGACGGGCATGATGCGTGGAATGCCACGCTGGACGCCGCGACCCATGCCCCGGAATGCAATGCGCGGTTCATGACCTTCCAGCTGTCGCTTGCGCCATGGCGGTTGGCGCTGCCGGGGCGGCGGATGGAATGGACAGGCGAAAAACTGCTGTACGGGCAGGACGGCACCGCGCCTGCGCCCATTGCCTTTGGCAGCCTGCCGCCGCCCGCCATGCCGCTGGTAAACGGGCTGGACATTTCCCGCATCACCGCCCTGCCCGCCGTGGCGCTGGCGGCGCGGACCTGCCGCATCTGCCCCATGGCCCGCCACGCCACCCAGACCGTGTTTGGCGAGGGCCGCAGCGACGCGCGCATGATGTTTGTCGGTGAACAGCCGGGGGATAAGGAAGACCTTGCCGGCCGCCCCTTTGTCGGCCCGGCGGGCCAGCTGTTCGACCGCGCCCTGCTGGAGGCGGGAATCGCGCGTGACGACACGTATGTGACCAATACCGTCAAGCACTTCAAATTCCGCCCCCGTGGCACGCGCCGCATCCATGAAAAGGCGGGGCCGGAGGAAATCGCCAGCTGCGCCCCATGGCTTGCGGCGGAACGGCGCATCATCCGCCCGCATGTACTGGTCATGCTGGGGGCCACGGCGGCGTCCGCCCTGCTGGGCCGTCCCGTCACCATCGGGCGTGAACGTTCACGCGCGATTACGTTGGCGGACGGCACGACCGGGGTGGTGACGGTGCATCCCTCCTTCCTGCTGCGCGTGCCCGATGAAGCGGCGCGCGTGCGCGAATATGACCGTTTTGTCGCGGACCTGAAGCTTGCGGCCAGCCTGCGCGCGCCCACAGCCCCCTGATCCGCCCACACGGCCCGCCACGAAATCCGCCGCAGGCCCGGCCACGAGGAAAGCCGATGCCAGATATGCACTCGCGACACCGTTACGCCATGCCAAGATGCGTTATGGATAAGGCGCCCCATGTCGCCGGAAGCCGCATATCGTGCCTGCAGACCTGAATCTTCTGCCCTCTTTTGTTACCCGTCTTTTCAGCGGAAAGCATTTTCCCACCATACGTGCCCCCGGCTATGCACGGATGAGTGGCCTGAAATGGCTGTATGCCCCCACGCCAGAGGCCCTGGCCTTTGCCGTGCGCACCACGTTCGCGGCGCTGATGGCGCTGACCATCGCCATGTGGATGGAACTGGACGACCCGCCATGGGCGGCCATGACGGTATGGATCGTAGCCCAGGGATCGCGTGGGGAAAGCCTGTCCAAGGCCCGGTGGCGACTGGTGGGCACGGCCATCGGGGCGGTCAGCGCCGTCATACTGGTCTGTTCGTTTCCACAGGCGCCGTGGCTGTTCTTCCCCGCCATCAGCATATGGATCGGGCTGTGCTGCATGTGCGCGACGCTGGTGCGCAACTTCCGGTCCTATGCGCTGGTGCTGTCGGGCTATACCTGCGCCATCATCGCGCTGGCCGCGACACGCGACCCCGACAACATCTTCATGATCACCATGTCCCGCACGTCCTATATCGTGCTGGGCATCACGTGCGAAACGCTGGTGGCGGTGCTGTTCGCGCACAACCTTGCCTCAAGCGCGCGGCGCAACATGCGCCAGAAGATCCAGATGGCGCTGGGCAGTTCGACCGATGCGGTGGCCAACCTGCTGGCGGGGGACGAAGCCGCCTTCATCCGTTCGCGCGCGCTGTTCGGCACGATCCTGAGCATCAACGACCAGATCGAGTTCAGTGAAGTCGAGATGGGACCGCACGGGCATGAAGGCGACCATGCGCGCGCCGCCCTTGCCGCCGTGTCGGTCCTGCTGTCCCGTGGCCTGGGCATGATGGCGCGCATCAAGGCGCTGGGCACCACGAACGAACAGTTTACCGAAACATCGCTGCTGACGCGCACCTTCCTGCTGGGCGTGCCCGCGCGGCTGGAAAACGACGCCGAGATCCCGCATATCCAGCAGGACCTGCAGGACCTGCGTGGGGTGTGCCGCCAGCGTATCATCGACGCGCTGACCCATGAGATCAGCATGGCCCCCACCACGGAAACGGTGGAGGTGGACGACCTGCTGAACTGCCGCATCCTGCATAACGCGCTGGATGAACTGCTGGGGGAACTGGAACAGGCCATTACGGAATTCGACGCCAGCCAGCACGAAATCCGTGGTGACCACTTCCATTTCCGGATCGAGGCGCACCGCGATTTCAAGGAAGCCGCCTATAACGGCATCCGCGCCGCCGTGGCCATTGGCGCGTCCGCCCTGATATGGGAAGTGACGGCATGGGCCAACGGCATCGGCTTCATCACCATGGTGGCGGTGACGTGCGGGCTGTTCGCCACGCGTGAAAATCCGGTGGTCGGCACCATGAACTTCCTGCGCGGGGCGTGCTGGGCGGTGTTTGTCTCGGGCTTCCTTGTGCTTCTGTTCCTGCCGCGGCCTGCGGAATTCGAAATGCTGGCCGCCGTCCTCGCCCTGCCCATGATCGCGGGCGGGCTTGCCGCGCGCAACCCGGCCACGGCGGGGGCGGCCGCATCCTACTGCCTGTTCCTGCCCAACCTTGTGGGGCCGGGCAACCAGACGCGACTGAACGAAATCGCGTATTTCAATGCGTCCTTCGCGCTGCTGTGCAGTATCGGCTTCGCGGTGCTGATCTTCCGCGCCGTGCTGCCGTTCGATAATGATGAAGAACGCTGGCGCATGCGCAACCGCACGCTGCATGACCTGCGGCACCTGGCATCGGCCCAGCCGATGCCGCGCACGCAGTCATGGATCGGGCGCAATACGGACCGTTTCTCCCGCCTGATCCGCCATGCGGGGCCGACGCCCACCCCCACCATCGAGGCATACCTGCAGGGCACGCTGTCGGCCATGACCATCGGGCTGAACATCATCCGCCTGCGCACGGTCATGGAACGCGGGCAGCTGCCGCCCGCCGCCAACCGCGCCATCGAACTGTTCCTCAGCCGCATGTCGCAGTTCAGTGGCCGGTACGGGCGTTTTGGCCGTACCGCGCGGGTGGCGCGCGGGGCCACGCGCAGCCTGCGGCGGCTGGAGGCGACGGAAACCAACATCACATCGCGTATCGAGATCACGCGCGCCATTGCCTACCTGCTGGTCATTTCCTATGAACTGGGCGCAAACGCAGCCTTCCTTGATGCTTCCCAGCCCTATCGCATGACCGACGGATCATGACGCGCCCCTGACATGGGGGCGGGCAAGGGAAGGATGGAGCCAATCATGACCCCTGCCCCCGCTTCCACCGCCAGCACCTGCGCCGCCCTGCGCGGACATATCGTGACCTTTCGCGGCAACCCGTTCCTCATGCCGCCACAGGACGCACTGGTGGATGAACCCGACGGCCTGGTCATCATCACCGATGGCCGCATTGCCCATGCCGGGGCGTATGGCGAAACCATCAGGCACCTGCCGCCGGGCACGGACGTGACCGATTACCGCGGGTGCCTGATTTCGGCGGGGTTTGTGGACACCCATGTCCATTACCCGCAACTGCCCATGATCGCGGCCTATGGCGAACAGCTTCTGGAATGGCTGGAACGCTATACCTTTCCCACCGAACGGCGCTTTGCTGACGAGGCATACGCCACCACCATCGCCCGGCAGTTTCTGCACGGACTGGTGCGCAACGGGACAACCACGGCGGCGGTGTACTGTACGGTCCACCCGCAGTCGGTTGATGCGTTCTTTGGGGAATCCACCCGCCTTGGCACGCTGATGGTGGCGGGCAAGGTGCTGATGGACCGCAACGCGCCCGATTACCTGCGCGATACGGCACAGCGGGGATATGATGAATCGCGCCGCCTGATCGACCGCTGGCATGGCAAAAACCGCCAGCATTATGCCGTCACCCCGCGCTTCGCCCCCACCAGCACGCCCGGACAGCTTGAACTGGCGGGCGCGCTGCTGAAGGGTGACGACACCCTGTTCATGCAGACCCACCTTGCGGAAAACCGGGCCGAGGTCGCATGGGTAACCGAACTGTTCCCCGACAGCCGCTCCTATCTGGATGTGTATGACCGCGCGGGGCTTGTCCGCCCGCGCAGCGTGATGGGACATGGCATTTACGTGGATGAACACGATCTGTGCCGCTGCCATGAAAGTGGCTGCGCGCTGGCGCACTGCCCTACGTCCAACCTGTTCCTGGGCAGCGGGGCGTTCCGGCTGTTTGACGTGATAGATGCAAAACGTCCGGTGCGCACGGGGCTGGGCACCGACGTGGGCGCGGGCACCAGCCTGTCGCACCTGCAATCCATGAACGAGGCCTACAAGATCGCGCAGATGACCGGGAAGCGGCTGCACCCGGTGCAGGCCTTCTGGCTGGCGACACGCGGCGGGGCGGAGGCGCTGCATCTGGACGACCGCATCGGCACCGTAGCACCGGGCATGGATGCCGACCTATCCATCCTTGACCCGCGCGCAACACCGCTGCAGGCACTGCGCGCGCAGATGTGCGACAGCACGGCCGATATCCTGTTCACGCTGATGATGCTGGGCGATGACCGCAGCATCCGCGCGACATATGTGGCGGGCAGGATGGTGCATGAGCGTGGGAAGGAAGAAACCGCCGCCTGAACGGCGCAGACCCCGGGTATCACGAAAGGATGCCCTTGACCTGTGCCGGGGCGCGCCGGAACCTGTACCCATGCCAGCGTGCCGTTGCGGGTCACGCCCCCCCTGCCTGCCCTGCGGCATGGCGCATATGCGCACGAAAAAACCCCACCGGTTCAGGCAGGGACGCATTGTGGAACAGGTTTTCAAAGGGATTGAAGACCACACGCGATGCAGTGGCGGAGAGGGTGGGATTCGAACCCACGGTACGCTTGCACGCACAACGGTTTTCGAGACCGCCCCGTTCGACCGCTCCGGCACCTCTCCAACTGCACGCGGTGATGCAGCGGCTTATAGGGGCGTGCGCAGGGCGGCGCAAGGGGTCTTTTTTCACCCTTTGCACATGTCCATAAAAAATATTGACCTGTGGCGGCACACCCAGTAAAAGCCCGCATTCACCCCGCGCGAACGGGGACCGCCGCGTGATCGCGGCCAATATAAAAAAGCGACTGGGCCGTGCCGCCTGCATTGAAACAATGCCGCGCACGCCAAGAGATCGGAAAGATAGATAAAGACATGTTTGCAGTTATCCGTACCGGCGGTAAGCAGTACCGCGTTGCCAAGGACGCCGTCCTGAAGATCGAAAAGCTGGAAGCCGAAGCCGGCTCCACCATCACGTTCGACCAGGTCCTGGCCGTTGGCGGCGAAGGTGGCACGACCATCGGCGCGCCGACCGTCAAGGGTGCGACCGTCACGGGCACCGTGATCGCACAGGACCGTCTGGCCAAGATCATCATCTTCAAGAAGCGCCGCCGGCAGAACAGCCGCCGCAAGAACGGCCACCGCCAGCCGGTGACCGTGGTGCGCATCTCCGCGATCAACGCCGCCTGATCCCTCGCCCGGTTCAGGCCGGGCAGGTCAGATCAGAAAGATTTCAGTTTTAAGGAGTTCAGGCAATGGCACAAAAAAAGGCAGGCGGTTCATCCCGTAACGGGCGCGATAGCGCCGGACGTCGCCTTGGCGTCAAGAAGTTTGGTGGCGAAAGCGTCATCGCAGGCAACATCATCGTCCGCCAGCGCGGCACGAAGATGAAGGCAGGCGTGAACGTTGGCGTCGGCCGCGACCACACCCTGTTTTCGCTGGTGGACGGACATGTGAAGTTCGAACGCCGCGCGGAAGGTCGCGTGCATGTTTCCGTGCAGACCCTGCCGCTGGCAGCGGAATAAGGTCTACGCCTTAATCACTGCGGGAATACCCGAATTGAAGGGGGCGGTCATTCTGGCCGCCCCTTTTTTCGTATGATGCCGGACCACGTTTTCTGGTATCATGCACGCACATAAGGCACGTGCGCAGGACTGCACGCGCCCACCGGATCGCAGGCAATGAAGTTTCTTGACCAGGCCAAAATCTATGTAAAATCCGGCGACGGCGGGGACGGTGTCGTCGCCTTCCGCCGGGAAAAATATATCGAATTTGGCGGTCCGGACGGGGGCAATGGCGGCCGGGGCGGCGATATCATATTCGAGGCGGTCGATAACCTGAACACCCTGATCGACTTCCGCTACACCCAGCATTTCCGCGCGCGCAAGGGCGGCAATGGCGCGGGGTCCGACCGCACGGGGGCTGCGGCCGAAACGGTGGTCATCAAGGTGCCGATCGGCACCCAGATATTCGATGAAGACCGCGAAACCATGCTGGGTGACCTTGATGTCGCGGGCAAGCGCCTGCTGCTGTGCCGTGGCGGCGATGGTGGCCGGGGCAACGCGCATTTCAAGACCAGCACCAACCGTGCCCCCCGCCGCGCGGACAAGGGATGGCCGGGCGAGGAACGCTGGGTCTGGCTGCGCCTGAAGCTGATTGCCGATGTCGGGCTGGTCGGCCTGCCCAATGCGGGCAAGTCCACCTTCCTGTCCACCGTATCGGCGGCGAAGCCCAAGATCGCGGATTATCCCTTCACCACGCTGCACCCGCAGCTTGGGGTGGTGCGGCTGTCGGTTACGGAAGAATTCGTGATTGCCGACATTCCCGGCCTGATCGAGGGCGCGCATGAAGGCAGCGGGCTGGGCGACCGGTTCCTTGGCCATGTCGAACGCTGCGCGGTGCTGCTGCACCTGATTGATGGGACAGCGGAAGACGTGGTCGAATCATGGCGCACCATCCGCCATGAACTGTCGGAATATGGTGGTGGCCTGGCGGACAAGCCCGAAATCATCGTGCTGAACAAGATCGACGCCCTGTTGCCTGAGGAAATCGAGGAACGCAGAACGGCGCTGGAACAGGCCTGCGGGCATGATGTGATGTGCATGTCCTCGGTCGCGCATATGAATGTGGATACCGTGCTGCGCCGGTTGCAGGATTTTGTCACCCGCGACCGCGCGGAAAAGGCCGGACAGGAAAAGGGGGAGATCCCCGCGACATGACGGATACCCCCCTGCCCCAGCTGCGTACGGCGCAGCGCGTTGTGATCAAGATCGGCAGCGCCCTGATTGTTGACCCCGAACAGGCCGCGCCCCGCCAGGCATGGCTGGACAGCGTGGCGCAGGACATTGCCGCCCTGCGCGCGCAGGGCACGGAAGTGGTCGTGGTGTCGTCCGGCGCGATTGCCCTGGCGCGCCACCAGCTTGGGCTGACGCGGCGCGTGCTGCGGCTGGAGGAAAAGCAGGCCGCGGCCTCCGTCGGGCAGATCCGGCTGGCGCAGGCATGGACCGATGCCCTGTCGCGCTTCGATATCACGGCGGCGCAGCTGCTGCTGACGCCTGATGATACCGAAAACCGCCACCGCTACCTCAATGCCCGTGCCTCGCTCAATACATTGCTGGGACTGGGCTGCGTGCCCATCATCAACGAAAACGACGCCATCGCCACGACCGAAATCCGCTTTGGCGACAATGACCGGCTGGCCGCGCGCGTGGCCGAAATGATCAATGCGGACCAGCTTGTCCTGCTGTCGGACATTGACGGGCTGTACACCGCCGACCCGCGCACCAACCCCGATGCAAGGCACCTGCCGGTCGTGGCCGAACTGACCGACAGTATCGAGGCCATGGGCGGCGCGCCCCCGCCGGGTTATTCATCGGGCGGGATGCGGACCAAGCTCATGGCGGCGCGGATTGCAACCCAGTCAGGCTGCGCCATGGCCATTACGCAGGGCCAGCCGCTGCACCCGCTGGCCCGGCTGCGTGATGGCGGGCGCTGCACATGGTTCCTGCCCGCAACCGATGCCCGTTCGGCCCGCAAAAGCTGGATCGCGGGCAGCCTGACACCCGCAGGGCAGGCCGTGATCGATGATGGCGCGATCCGTGCGCTGACGATGGGGTCATCCCTGCTGCCGGCGGGCGTGACCACCGTTACGGGTGATTTCGACCGGGGCGACCTGATCGCGGTCATGGACCGGCACGGCAACCGGATCGCCTGTGGCCTTGCCGCCTATGCGGCGGATGATGCGCGGCGGATTGCGGGGCACCAGTCTGATGAAATCGAGGACCTGCTGGGCTGGCAGGGCGCGGATGAACTGATCCATCGCGATGACCTGGTGCTGCTGATGCGGACAGAACCTGCAGCTTCCTGATAATTCACTGAAAAGAAAAAGTTTCTGGTGAAGCTTTGTTCAAAAAGCTTCAAAGAACTGGTTTCAGACGGCATCTTAAACCGCCCGTGTTCCCTGAAGCTTTTTGAAAAAGCTTCACCAGAAAATTCTTTATGATCTGCCGTTTACGCCAGCATCCCTATTCCGGGCGTGGCGGCCAGCGCAGGGTGGGTTCCGCGCGGCTTCCGCGCTCGGGCGGCCAGACCGATGCCCGCACCGGGCGCGCGCCACGGCTTGCAGCGTCATCACGCGGGGCCATACGGCTCCATTCGGACAGGGGCGGCATATCATGGTCCGCGCGCCGGTCATCCGCATCGTCACGTTCGGGCGCGCGGGACACGTAAGGCCGCTGTGCCTTGCGGGCGGAAGACAGCACATCCCATTCCTCCGCCACGTCATGCCGCGGCGACGCACGCACGGGCTCGGGTGCCCGGATCGGCTCCACGGGCCGGATCGGTTCGGACCGGGGCTGCGGGCGTACCGGGGCAACAGGGCGGATGGGCTGCGTGGGTGCCGCACGCGCGGGGCGGCGTTCATAGGCGGGAATGTCGGTTGCGCCCCCCGCCCCATCATAATCCGTCACGGCAGGCTGCGGGGGACCGGGCTCCCATACGG